>NZ_JBSRQL010000017.1:0-111937 GCF_054083135.1 Stenotrophomonas maltophilia group sp. LNF247 | reverse complement strand
GAAAAGCGGGTTCGGGTAGTGCCGGCCGCTGGCCGGCACCCCGACCTTGCCGGCATGCCGGCCAGCGGCCGGCACTACCATTTCGCTCGTGCTGTCCTGCAGGAAGAATCAAAGCGATGAACGCGCACGCACCTCAATCCCGCCCCTTGACCTCAACCAATGTTGAGGTGCGATAACAGTCTCCCCACGGCCAGCCCTCTGGCCTTCCCCACGGAGATTGCTTCGATGTCGTACTCGCTTCCCCCGCTCCCCTACGCCTACGACGCCCTTGAGCCGCATTTCGATGCGCGCACGATGGACATCCACCACAGCAAGCACCACCAGGCCTACGTCAACAACCTCAACGCCGCCATCGAGCAGGCCGGCATCGCCGAGCAGCCGGTCGAGGCGCTGATCGCCAACCTCGATGCCGTGCCCGAGGCGCAGCGCGGCGCCATCCGCAACAACGGCGGCGGCCACGCCAACCACAGCCTGTTCTGGACCGTGCTCAGCACCAACGGTGGTGCGCCCGATGACGAACTGGCCGCCGTCATCGACCGTGACCTCGGCGGTTTCGATGCTTTCAAGGAGGCCTTCACCAAGGCGGCGCAGACCCGCTTCGGCAGCGGCTGGGCCTGGCTGACCAGCGATCGCGATGGCCGCCTGCAGGTGGAAAGCAGCGCCAACCAGGACAGCCCGCTGATGGGTGCAGCCGTAGGCCTGTCGGGCAACACCCCGATCCTCGCACTGGATGTCTGGGAACACGCCTACTACCTGCACTACCAGAACCGTCGCCCGGACTACATCGGTGCGTTCTTCAACATCATCAACTGGGCCGAGGTCGGCCGGCGCTACCGCCAGGCCAGGGCCTCATGAGCGGCGAAACGCTGCCGTACGCCGGGCCGTGGGCGGGGGTTTTCCCCGCCCCGGCCCCGGTGCCGTCGGTCGAGATGCCGCCGCGGGCCCTGCGGCGGCTGCTCGGCCACTTTCCTACCGGCGTGGCCATCGTCTGCACCCGCGATGCGCAGGGCAAACCCATCGGCCTGACCATCAATTCGTTCGTGCCGGTGTCATTGCAGCCGCCACTGGTGCTGTGGAACCTGGCGTTGCATGCGCAGAGCCTGTCCACCTTCCAGCGCGCCACCCGCTTTGCGATCAGCGTGCTGGCGGCCGACCAGGAAGCGCTGGCCCGGCGCTTTGCCGATCCGCAGGTCCGCAACCGCTTCGACGGCCTGGCATTGCTGGATGATGACGAGGATGCCCCACCACGCATCGCCGGTGCGGTCGCCCACCTCACCTGTACCCGCCACGCACAGTGGCCGGTGGGTGATCATCTGCTGCTGGCTGGCCGCATCATCGAAGTGCACGAGAACGGCGGCGCGCCGCTGCTGTTCCATCGTGGCCGCTTCCAGCCCGGCCCCACCGAACTGCTGGTGGAGGTGCGCGGATGAACATCGAAGCCCTGGAATGCATGCTTGCCAACGGCAAGGACGGCGCGCTGCTGCGCTTCGGCCTGGGCAAGGGTTGGCTGGATGCGGGCAACCCGGTGCGCGCGGCCACCCATCTGGGCCGGTGCGTGGTGCTTGATCCGCAGTATTCCGCGGCGTGGAAGCTGCTGGGCAAAGCCTGGCTGGCCAGTGGCCAGCCGCAGGCGGCGCGCGAAGCATGGCAACGCGGCTTGAGCGTGGCCGGCAGCAAGGGTGACCAGCAGGCACACAAGGAAATGCAGGTGTTCCTGCGCCGCCTGGACCGCGAACAGGCGGCCCTGGCGAAGGCGGGCTGAGTCGATCAGCCCGCGTTGGCCGATGCCGGTGCGGACATGATGTCCGGCATCGGCAGGCGGCGCGGCTTGCTCGGGAAAGCGTGGCGCAGGATGCGCCAGACCACCTGGCCGAACTGCTTCGGCAGCGAGCCGTTGTTGTAATGCTGGCCGTAGCGCCGGCAGATCTCCTTCACTTCCTTGGCGATGGCCGCATAGCGGTTGGCCGGCAGGTCCGGGTAGAAGTGGTGCTCGATCTGGTGGCTGAGGTTGCCCGACAGCACATTGATCAGGAAGCCGCCGCTGATGTTGGACGATCCGCGCAGCTGGCGCAGGTACCAGTGACCGCGCGATTCATTGCGCAGGCATTCCTTCGGGAAGGTTTCCGACTCGGCGGTGAAGTGGCCGCAGAAGATGATCACGTAGGTCCAGATGTTGCGCAGGCCGTTGGCCACCATGTTGCCCAGCATCACGGTGAGGAAGAACGGGCCGGCCAGCAGCGGGAAGAACACGTAGTCCTTCAGCACCTGGCGGGCCATTTTCCGCGCCACCGGGCGGGTCTGCATCCACATCGCACGGCCACTGATGCGGCCCTTCAGCCAACGGCCCAGGCGCAGGTCCTGCGCGGCCACGCCCCACTGGAACAGCAGCGCGAAGATCGGCGCGATGATCGGCTGCAGCAGGTAGAACGGCTTCCAGCGCTGTTCCGGGAAGATGCGCAGCAGGCCGTAGCCGATGTCATCGTCCATGCCACGCACGTTGGTATAGGTGTGGTGGCGGAAATTGTGGGTCTTGCGCCAGTTGTCGGCGGTGGCAACGATATCCCACTCGTAGGTGTTGCCATTGAGCTTGGGGTCGCCGGTCCAGTCGAACTGGCCGTGCATGACGTTGTGGCCCAGCTCCATGTTCTCCAGGATCTTCGACAACGCCAGCAGCAGCGTGCCAGTGATCGCGGCCGGCCACAGCAGCGGCATCCAGAACAGCGGCGAGAATGCTGCCAGGAACAGCAGGCCACGGCCACCCACGCCGAACCATCGCACGGCGGCAGCCACGCGGCGGATGTAGCGGGTATCGGAGGCGCCGAGGCTGCCGATCACACGGTCGCGGATCGCATCGAGTTCCTCACCGAAGGCATGCATCTCGGCGGTGCTCAGGGCACGGTCGGTAGCGCGGGTCATGGCAGGCGTCCTCAGAGATCCAGAGTCAGGTCGGTGGTCGGTGCGCTCACGCAGATCCGCACCGGCTGTGCCGATTCGGACTGCAGGTCGCCGGTGCGAAGGTGGCGGGTGGCGCCACTGACGCGATCACAGGTGCAGGTGTTGCAGATGCCCATGCGGCAACCGTGCTTGGGCTTGATGCCATGCGCTTCCAGGCTTTCCAGCAGCGAGCGGCCTCGCGGCACGCTCAGCTGGCGGCCACTGCGCGCAAGCGTCAGCGACACCTCGCCTTCGCTGCTGGCATCGCGCAGCGGCGCCGGCGGGGTGAAGGCTTCGGCCTGGAAGCCAGCCACCTGGTGCGCCAGGCGTTCACGCGCAGCGGCAACGAAGCCATCCGGACCGCAGGCCAACACATGGCGCTGCGCCAGCGGCGTGTCATCGCCGGCCACCTGCAGATCATGGGTATCGATGCGCGCGGCCGGCGCCTCACCCTCGCGGGTGGTCAGCAGATGTACGCGCAGGTTCGGATGCGCCGCGGCCAGCGCCTGCAGTTCATCACGGAACTGCAGATGGGCGGCGGTGCGCTCCCAATAGAACAGGTCCACCGGTGCTGCCAGCGGGCGCTGGCAGGCGTCGCGCAACAGGCTGCGCATCGGCGTGATGCCACTGCCGGCAGCCAGCAGCAGCACCGGCGCCGCGGCCGGCATATGGAACTCGCCGAAGGCGGCATCGAGGCGGAACAGTTCGCCCGGCTGTGCATGGTTTACCAGATGCTGGCTGACCCGGCCGCCATCGATCGCCTTGACGGTGATCGCCAGCTCGCGCCGACCCAGTGCGGTAGGGCTGTAGCTGCGCTGCCACAGGCGCCCCTCAATCTCGACGCCCAGGGTGACGTGCTGGCCGGCGCGCATGCCGGCCCAGTGCCGGTTGGTGCGCAGGACCAGGGTCGCCGCGCCCTCGCCGGCCGGCTCGCGCCGGACCAGTCGGGCCACCGGCTCGCGCAGGGTCCACAGGGGATTGAGCTGGCCCGCCCAGAAATCGAACAGCGACGGCGAGACCCAGCGGTACGGAGAGAACAGGGACGGACGGACGACAGCGCTCATGGGCGCACTATACGGGCGCACATACACCTGTGTATACATGTGTATATTGAACCGGATTGGGTATGATTCAGCCTCGCCCCACCGGAACCCCCATGGCCGCCGCCACTGCCTTGTCGACGTCTGAAGATGCCAACAGCCCGGCCCGCCGTACGGTGAGCCGCGAGGATCTGCTGGCCGCCGCCCTGAAGCTGATCGGGCCGCACCGCAGCCTGTCCACGCTCAGCCTGCGCGAAGTGGCACGTGAGGCCGGCATTGCGCCGAACAGCTTCTACCGGCAGTTCCGCGACATGGACGAACTGGCCGTGGCGCTGATCGACGCCGCCGGCCGCTCGCTGCGCACCATCATCGGCGAGGCCCGCCAGCGCGCCACGTCTACCGCCACCAGCGTGGTGCGCGTTTCCGTGGAGACCTTCATGGAACAGCTGCGCGCCGACGACAAGCTGCTGCACGTGCTGCTGCGCGAAGGCGCGGTCGGCTCGGACGACTTCAAGCATGCGGTCGAACGCGAACTGCACTATTTCGAAGAAGAGCTGCAGCACGACCTGGTGCGCCTGGCTGCACTGGACGGCGCCGTGCTGCATGCCCCCGAACTGGTGGCCAAGGCCATCACCCGGCTGGTGTTCGCGATGGGTGCCACCGCCATGGACCTGCCGCCGGAGAAGGATCCGGAACTGGTCGAACAGATCTCCACGATGATCCGCATGATCATCGTCGGCGCCCGGACCCCCGCCGCATTCCGCCGCGGCTGACGATCCGACCGCGCCTACACGGCAACTCCATCCTATGGACATGACCACCGGCAGGGTTGCGGTCGTTTTATGTAATGTTATAACACATGCATGATCTGACTCGACTGGTACCCAAAGCGTAATTGCCTCAGCCTCGTTATATAGCACTTGCTATATTAATAAGCCACCGCTTTCATATGCGTCAGCCAGGTCGCCCTCGCCGCCTTTCTTCTCCCAAGGACGACGCCCTCATGCCCGTTGCCACGCCCCTCTTCCATCGGCTGCCCCTGGCCGCCGCCATTGCCCTGACCGTGCCGCTGCCTGCACTGGCCGCCACCTCGAAGCCCACCGAGCTGGACCGCGTGCAGGTCAAGGTCAGCACCGCCACCCGCAGCGAACGCCTGCTATCCGATGTCCCGATCCGCACCGAAGTGCTGCGCAAGGAAGACATCGCGCTGCGCGCGGCCACCGACTTCTCGCGCGCCGCCGAGCTGATCAACGGCCTGCGCGTGGAAAGCAACTGCCAGAACTGCAACACCAGCGAAGTGCAGCTGCTGGGCCTGCCCGGTGCCTACAACCAGCTGTTGTTCGATGGCATCCCGCTGTTGTCCACGCTGGGCAGCGTGTACGGCCTGGAACAGATCCCGGCCGGGTTCGTCGACCGCGTCGAAGTGGTCAAGGGCGGCGGCTCGGCGCTGTACGGCCCGGATGCGGTGGCCGGTGTGATCAACCTGATTCCGCCGCTGCCGGCGCGCAGCGGCGGCCATGTGCAGGCCGGCGTGGATGTCCTGAAGGGCACACCGCAGAAGAATGCCGACGTGCGCCTCGACCTGGTGGCGAAAGATGCCGACGCCGGGCTTTCAGTGATTGCCCAGCGCAACTGGAACAGTGGCATCGACTACAACGGTGACGGCTACACCGAGATCACCCGCAAGAACCTCAAGGCCGGCGGGCTGCAGGCCTGGTACGCGCCCACGCCGGGCACGCGGCTGCGCCTGGACCTGCAGGTGACCGATGAAACCCGGCGTGGCGGCAATCGACTGGATCAGCCCGAATACCTGGCCAACATCGCCGAATCGCTGGATACGAAATACCGGCGCGGCAGCGTATCGTGGGATCAGGAAGTCAATGCCGACGTCGATTTCCGCCTGGCCTACGCCTTCGCCGACATCGACCGCGACAGTTTCTACGGCGGTCTTGGCGACGTGGTTACCGATCCGTCTGCACCCGGCCATGACCCGTCGCAGCTGGATCCCAACGTGGCCGGCAGCGCGGCCTCGCGTTCGTGGCGCCAATACGGCCGCACCCACAACCCGCTGCACTACATCGACAGCCAGTTGAACTGGCGGCTGGGCGCGCACGCGCTGGCCTTCGGCGTGCAGTACAAGCACGAGGCGCTGCGCGACGACAACCGCACCGGTGACGGGCAGCGCCTGGCGGTGCTGGAAGATGCAACCTTCCACAACCTGGGCACCTTCATCCAGGACGAATGGAGCCTGCGTGACAACGTCGACCTGGTACTGGGCGCACGCGTGGACAAGAGCTCGGAACTGGACAGCGCGGTGTTCTCGCCGCGCATCGCCCTGGCCTGGCAGGCCACGCCCAACCTGAAATGGCGCGCCGGCATCGCCACCGGCTTCCGTGCACCGGAGATCTTCGTCGAGGACGTGCACGTCGATACGCTGGGTGGCGAGCAGGTGCGCGTGCGCAACACCGATGGCCTGAAGGAAGAGCGCGCGTTGACCACCCTGTTCGGCTTCGACTGGCGCTCGGACCCGGCCAATCCAGTGTGGAGCTGGGATGCTACCGCCTCCTATGCACGCATCCGCGACACCTTCGCGCTGGGCGAGATCCAGCGCGGCGATGACGGACAACTGAGCCAGCTGCGCTACAACGCCTCCGGCTCCAACGTGCTGGGGGCGGAAACCAACCTCGGCTGGCAGCCGTCGCCGCAGTGGCGCCTGACCGCCGGTGCCTCGTGGTACCGCTCGCGCTTCCGCGAACCGCAGCGCATCTTCGACGACACCGGCGACGGTGGCGACACCATCATCGAAAGCCGCGACTACCTGAAGACCCCGCGCTGGACCGGCCTGGCGCAGCTCAGCTGGATGCCCGCCGAGCCGTGGGAAACCTTCGTCGCGCTGCGCCATACCGGGCCGATGTCGGTGCTGAACAACCGGTTGGGCGAGCTGCACCGTACGCGTTCCTTCCTGGTCACCGATCTTGGTGCTCGCTGGCACCGCCATCTGGGCGCGCAGGCGCAGCAGGAAGTGTCGGTGGCCGCGGGTGTCAAGAACGTGTTCGATCAGCGCCAGAAAGATCTGGAAGTGGGCGCGCTGCGTGACAGCGACTATGTCTACGGGCCGCGCTTCGCGCGTTCGTGGTACGTCAACCTGCGCTATGCGTTCTGAAGCTCTGCGAGCGTTGTTGCTGGCCTGTGCCGTGCTGCTGGCCGCACCCGCAATGGCTGCGGACCTGCACGCGCAGGTCTCGGCCTCGCTGATGCGGCCGGAACAGCGCTCGCTGCGACCGATGCAATGGACACAGCCGCCGAAACTGGTGGCGCTGTACTTCGGTGCCGACTGGTGTGCACCGTGCCATGCCTTCGTACCCACGCTGCGCAGCGTGCGTGATGCCCTGCGCCAAGCCGGCGCCGATACCGAAGCGGTGTACGTCAGCCAGGATGAGAGCGAGAGCGCGCTGCGCCGCTACATGCACGCGCAGGACATGCCGTGGCCGGTGCTTGACCCGCGCCGCGCTGCGCGCATGCCGGCCCTGCAGGCATTGGCCGGGCTGGCACCGCCGAATCTGGTATTGATCGATGCCGGCGGCACGGTGCTGGCCAATGGCTGGCAAGGCCGGCGTTACCAAGGCCTGCAGCCGGTGTTGAAGGAATGGACGAAACGGGCGTGCGCGCAGGTACAGGCCCGCTGCCCGCCTGACCTGTAGCGTCGAGCCATGCTCGACGCATTCCATCACCGTGCGAACGGCAGCCGAGCATGGCTCGGCTCTACAAAAACCGGATCGCGCGAACGGCCGCCGGGCATGGCCCGGTGCTACCGATACGGCGCCTCGCCCTCGGCCTTGCGCACGAACGCCTCGAACAGCGCCAGCGTCTGCTCGCTCACATGGTGCTCGATACCCTCCGCATCACGCCGTGCCGTGTCAGGGTCCACGCCCAGCGCCAGCAGGAAACGCTCCACGGTCTGGTGCCGCTGGCGGCTGGCATGGGCCAGCGCCTCGCCTTCCGGGGTCAGGAACACGCCGCGGTACGGCCGCTGCACCACCCAACCATCACGGGCCAGGCGCCGCAGCATCTTCGCCACGGTGGGCTGGGCCACACCCAGGCGCGTGGCAATGTCGACCTGGCGGGCCTCGCCGCCATCGGCCAGCAGGTCCGAAATCAGCTCGACATAGTCCTCCACCAGTTCCATCCGGTGCGCCTCGCGCACTTGCCGGAAGCTCTCGACCTGGCGCTCGGCCTCGATCAAGGGGGTGCTTTTCAGCGATGTCGAATCGTCGGTCTTGCCCACGCCTGCGCCTGTCCTTCCGGGGTGATCCAGTGTTGAACCTGAATTCTGGACCAGTAACGCGATAAAGACGATTGTTTCACATTGCTAATGACTATAGCAGGAGCTATATTCGAACCCATGAACACCCTGGCGCCCCGCGACCCTTCGGCCTCCACCCCGGCCAGCCTGGGTGCGCTCAACGCCTCGGTTGCGGTGCCCGACAAGGGCCATTGGTGGTTCCGCCTGCTGGCCTTCCTTGGCCCGGGCTACATGATCTCGGTCGGCTACATGGACCCTGGCAACTGGGCCACCGACCTCGCCGGCGGTTCGCGCTTCGGCTACCTGCTGCTGTCGGTCATCCTCATTTCCAACCTGATGGCGGTGATCCTGCAGGCGCTGTCGGCGCGGCTCGGCATCGCCACCGGCATGGACCTGGCGCAGGCCTGCCGCGCGCGGTACCCGAAGCCGGTGAACCTGGCGCTGTGGGCGCTGTGCGAGGCAGCGATCATCGCCTGCGACCTGGCCGAGGTGATCGGCACCGCGATCGCATTGAAGCTGCTGTTCGACCTGCCGCTGCTGTGGGGCGCGGTGATCACCGCGCTGGATACGCTGCTGGTCCTGCTGCTGATGAACCGCGGCTTCCGTGCGCTGGAAGCCTTCGTGATCGCGCTGCTGATGGTGATCTTCGCCTGCTTCATGGTGCAGATCGCGATGGCTGCGCCGCCAGTGATGGCGGTGCTGGGCGGCTTCATTCCGCGCGCGCAGGTGGTGACCGATCCGCACGCGCTGTACATCGCGATCGGCATCATCGGTGCCACGGTGATGCCGCACAATCTCTACCTGCATTCGTCCATCGTGCAGACCCGCGCCTACCCGCGTACCAATGAAGGCCGTCGCAGCGCGCTGCGCTGGGCGGTGACCGACAGCACCCTCGCGCTGACGCTGGCACTGTTCATCAACGCCAGCATCCTGATCCTGGCGGCGGCGGTGTTCCATGCCAATGGCCGTTTCGATGTGGAAGACATCGAGCAGGCGCACCAGCTGCTGGCGCCGATGCTGGGCGTGGGCGCGGCGGCGACGTTGTTTGCGATCGCGTTGCTGGCCTCCGGCCTGAACTCGACGGTGACCGCGACGCTGGCCGGCCAGATCGTGATGGAAGGTTTCCTGCACCTGCGAATGCCGCCGTGGCTGCGACGGCTGATCACCCGCGCACTGGCGATCATTCCGGTGGTGGTGGTGATCCTGCTGTTTGGCGACCAGGGCGCGGTGAAGCTGCTGGTGCTGAGCCAGGTGGTGCTGTCAATGCAGCTGCCGTTCGCGATCATCCCGCTGGTGCGGATCGTGACCGACAAGGTGACGATGGGGGCGCTGGTGGCACCGCGCTGGCTGGGCGCGATCGCCTGGGTGATCGCGCTGGTGATCGTGGTTTTGAACGTGAAGCTGCTGGTGGATACCTTCAGCGGAGCCTGACGCCAAACCACGGACCCTGCCCCGGTAGATCCACGCCATGCGTGGATACCTTGTAGAGTCGAGCCATGTTCGACTCATCGCTCACCGTGCGAACGGCAGCCGAGCATGGGCTCGGCTCTACAAATGCAACGCGATCGCGGCCTCGATCTGCTGCGGTGACTGGAACCCTGCCAGGCGCGTGCGCTCATCACCGTCACGGAACAGGGACAGCGTCGGCGTCTGCCGCAGTCCCAGCTCCCTGAAGAACGCCTCACCCAGCACCTCCAGCTGCACGCGCAGCAGGGTCGTGCCCTGCCCCGCCACGCTGTTGGCCACGCGATGCAACGACATCTCCAGCATCCGGCAGCCCGGGCACTGGTCCTTGTGGAAATCCACCAGCACCCGCGGATGTTCGGCCAGCAGCTGCTGGAACTGCTCAGGCGTGGTGGCGTCGATGATCTGCATCGGTGTTGCTCCAGTAGTGGGCCAGGACCGTATCGGTCCAGGCGTCGATGGCTGCGGCGTGACGCTCGCCATGCGGCATCTGCTCGATCTCGAGCGGCGGATAGTCGCTGCGGAAATAGCGGATCAGCCGGTGCACGGCGCCGCAGTAGTACTCCTGCCCCCACTGCGTTTCACCGGTGCCGAACACCGCCAGCTGCCGTGGCCGCTCGCCGCGCTCGGCGATGCCGGCCACCCATGCCTTCATCTCCGCCGGCGTGCGGCCGGCGTTGTCGGTCCAGCAGCCCAGCAGCACCAGGTCGGCCTCATCGGCCGCCAGCGGCGGTGCCTGGCGCAGGTCGTCGGCCTCCTGCCAGTACACCGCATGACCGGCAACGCGGCAGCGTTCGGCAATCTGCCGGCCGAGTTCGCGGGTGTTGCCGCTCAGGGAGGCGACCACCACCAGGATGCTCAGCACGGCGCCAGGCTCAGAGATCGTCGAAGCCGTTGTCGACGTTGGTCTTCTTGTAACTTGCATTGCGCATCTCGAAGAAGTCGGTCTTGGTCTCGGTGAAGTTGTCGGCGTAGGCCTTGATCCACGGCATCACGTTGTCGGTGGTGTCGATGTACAGGCGCTCGATGCCGAGCATGCCGGCCATCTTGTTGGCGCGGTACTTCACGTAGCGCACCATCTCGTCCACGTCGATGCCGTCGATACCATCCAGCACCTCCGACGACCACTGCGTCTCCAGCTCGATGGCATGCTCGAACGATTGGTGTACGTAGGCGGTCAGCTCGTTGGTCTGCAGCTCCGGGTTTTCGCCGACGATGGCGCGGATCACCTCGCTGATGAACTTGGTGTGGGCCAGCTCGTCGCGGTTGATGAAGCTGATGATCTTGCCGGTGCCGTTCATGCGGTTCTGCCGCACCATGTTGTAGAAGTACGCGAACCCGGAATAGAAATTGATGCCCTCCAGGATCGAGGACTGGATCAACGACTTGAGCAGGGTCTCGGCGGTCTTCTCGCGCATGAAATCGTCATACGCCCCCATGATCGGCGCATTGCGCTTGATGATGGTCGGGTGGGTGCGGGCGATCTCGAAGATGCGGTTCTGGTTCGGCAGGTCGGTGATCGAGGCCAGCACATAGCTGTAACTCTCGTTGTGGATCACTTCCTGCTGGCCGATGATCGCGGCATTGGCGTGCGCGGCCGGGTCGGTGATGTACTCGGCGACGTTGTAGATGAAACGGGTCTGCGGTGAGTCGAGCGTGGCCAGCAGGCCGATGATCGAATCGTAGGCGTTCTTTTCACGTGCGTTGAGCTCGCCGTACTGGCGGGCATCGAGCTTCATGTCGACCTCGTCGGGAATCCAGAAGTTGGTCGACAGCTCCTTGTAGGCCCGATAGAAGGACGGATACGGGATATCGTTCCAGTTGAGGATGCCGCTGGTACGGCCGTTGATGATGCCGGTGCTGCGGTTGGGATGGCGCGGTTCGAGGATCTTGATGCGGTCGAGGGGGGTTGCCATGGTCTTACCTGCAGGGGGTAGCGCCGGGCCATGCCCGGCGGAATGTGCGACGGCCGCGCGATGCGCTCGCCGGGCGTGGCCCGGCGCTACCGTGGATGGTCAGCTGGCGCACCACTCGCAATCGCTGATGTCGATGTCGTTGGAGCGCACGTAGTAGGTGGTCTTCAGGCCTTCGCGCCAGGCGCTCAGGTGCAGCTCCAGCAGGGTGCTAGCGCGGATCGTGCTCGGCACATACAGGTTGAAGCTGATCGACTGGTCGACATGGCGCTGGCGGCGCGCGTTCTGGCGCACGCTGGCGAACTGGTCGACCTTGTACGCCCCCTTCTCGTAGTACGGCCAGGTTTCCAGCGACAGGCCCGGAGCCGCCACCGGCCGCCGGAAGTCCTTCTTTTCCTCGTAGTAGAACGCGCTGTAGATAGGGTCGATCGACGCGGTGGAACCGGCAATCTGCGCGGTGCTCATGTTCGGCGCGACGGCCAGCAGCCAGCCGTTACGCAGGCCGTGCGTGGCAACCTCGCGGGCCAGGCTGTCCCACGCGGCGCCGCTGTAGCCGCGGTCACTGAAATAGCGTCCGTTGTGCCAATCGCTGCCGGCGAACATCGGGTAGCTGCCCTTCTCCTTCGCCAGCTGCGCGCTGGCCTGGATGGTCAGGAAGTTGATGCGCTCGTAGAGACGGTCGGCCAAATCCTCGGCATCCGGTGACTCCCACTGGATCGCCTGCTGCGCCAGCAGGTGGTGCCAACCGAACGTGCCCAGGCCGATGGCGCGGTACTTGCGGTTGGTGATGGTGGCCTGCGGCACCGGCAGCGCGTTGAGGTCAATCACGTTGTCGAGCATGCGCACCTGGATCGGGATCAGGCGCTCCAGCACGTCGGTGGCCAGCAGGTCATCCGGCGCACTGATTGCCCGGCCGAGGTTGATCGAGGACAGGTTGCAGACCACGAAGTCACCGGCGCGGCGCGTGGTGACGATCTGGTCGCCGCTGACGATCTCCTGGATCATCCGCGTCGGGCTCATGTTCTGCAGGATCTCGGTGCATAGATTGCTGGAATAGATCATGCCCGCGTGCTTGTTCGGGTTCCGGCGGTTGACCTCGTCGCGGTAGAACAGGAACGGATTGCCGGTCTCCAACTGGCTGAGCATGATCCGCTTGAACAGATCGATCGCCTTCACCGTTCGGCGGCTGATGCGCTCATCGGCCACCAGTTCGGCATAGCGGTCGCGGAAGCTGCCCGCGCCGCGCGTCTCATCGTAGAAGTCCTGCAGGTACCAGCCCTTGGCCTGCTTCACCTCGTGCGGGTCGAACAGGTACCAGTCGGCGCGGCGCTCGACCGCTTCCATGAACAGGTCGGGCACGCACACCGAGGTGAACACATCGTGCGCGCGCAGGCGCTGGTCGCCGTTGTTCAGGCGCAGATCCAGGAAGGCCTCGATATCGCGGTGCCAGATGTCCAGGTACACCGCCACCGCGCCCTTGCGCTGGCCAAGCTGGTCGACCGACACCGCGGTGTTGTTGAGCTGCTTGATCCACGGCACCACGCCGCCGGAGGAATTGGCCACGCCCCGTATCGGCGCGCCGCTGCTGCGCACATAGCCCAGGTAGGCGCCGACGCCGCCACCGTGCTTGGACACGCGGGCGATATCGGTGTTGGAGTCATAGATGCCCTGCAGGCTGTCGTCCACCGTGTCGATGAAGCAGCTGGACAGCTGGCCGCCGACCTTGCCGGCGTTGGCCAGGGTCGGCGTGGCCACCGTCATGTACAGGTTGGACAGCGCCCAGTACGCCTCACCGACCAGCTGCATGCGCCGTTCGCGCGGCTTTTCCTCCTGCATCAGGTACAGCGCAATGGTCAGCCAGCGCTCCTGCGGCAGTTCGTAGACCTCGCGGCTGCGATCGCTGGCCAGGTAGCGCGTGGCCAGCAGGTACAGGCCGTTGTACGCGAACAGGCGGTCGCGTTCCGGGTCGATCATCTCGCCGGCCTGCTGCAGCTCTTCCTTGGAATAGCAGCGCAGGATGTCGTTGCTGTAGATGCCGCGGTCAGCCAGGCTCTCCTGCAGGCCCACATACGAACCGTACTTCAGGCCGACATCGTAGAAGCGGTTGCGGCTGGCGCGCTTGTACAGGCGACGCAGGTAGATGCGCGCGGCAAACTGTTCCCACTCGGGTGCAACCAGGTCCACCCGCGATTCGGCCTCACGGATCAGCAGATCGACCAGGTCGTCGGCGCTGATGCTCGGTTTGCGCTCGACCATCGCCTGCACCACGCGGCGATAGTCGCTCACGTCCAGCTGCGGGAACTCGGCATGCACGGCGTCGATGCTGCGCTGCAGGCGCTCGGCCTCGAACGGCAGGCGGCGGTTGCCGGCCTCCTTGGTGATCCAGGTCGGCACGCGCTCGCCACCGGCGCGCAAGGCGTCGCCGGCGCCGGCCAGATCGGCCACGCGGAAGGTACTGTCGGTCATGGTGGTGAAACTCCAGGCTCGCACGCGCGTTGGCGGTCGATGCCATGGCGGCCCTGAACGCGATACCGGCGCACGGGGCGAACGGGTGGATTGCCAGGGCACGGGAACGTAGGTCGTCGGCATCTGCCTGCGCCTGCGGCCGGTATCCGGGCCGTGGGGGCGACCTGCGTCCGCACGATGGCGGCCGCGTCGACACGGCGAGCCTTCAGGGGCGGGCCGCGGGACGTTTGCTGCATGTCCGGCGGCGGCGGCTGACCGGGAGTGACGGCCACAACATAGTGGGGACATCTCGAACCGTCAACACAAGATGCGGTAATCAGCACATGTCGCGACGATCAGTCGCAGGATGCCGTGTTGCAGCAGCGACGCCTTGTCGACATGCCCTGCGTCCCCAGTTCGGTACAACATCCACTTTCCCCGGAACACCGCCCATGCGCGCTGCCCAGTACTCCTCCTTCGGCAACCCGGCCGACGTCCTCGCCATTGCCGATGCCGCCCTGCCCGAGCCTGGTCCCGGCGAGGTGCGCATCCGCACCGTGCTGGCCTCGATCCACAATCACGACCTGCTGACCGTGCGCGGGCTGTATGGCTACAAGCCGACGCTGCCGGCGATTGGCGGCAGCGAAGCATTGGGCGTGGTCGACGCACTGGGCGACGGCGTCGACGGCCTGCAGATCGGCCAACGCGTCGCCGCAGCCTCGGTACACGGTACCTGGGCCGAAGCGTTCATTGCACCGGCACGCATGGTCATTCCGATGCCGGAGGCGATTCCGGACGAGATGGCCGCACAGTTGATCGCGATGCCGCTGAGCGCGCTGATGCTGCTGGAATTCCTGCACGTCGAGCCGGGCCAGTGGATCGTGCAGAACACCGCCAACGGCGCGGTCGGCAAGTCGCTGGCCATGTTGGCAAAGGCGCGTGGCGTGCATGTGGCCAACCTGGTGCGCAACGCCGATGCGGTCGCGCAGTTGCAGGCGCTGGGCATCGATCATGTGTTCGACACCTCGGTGGACGGCTGGAAGGATCGCGTTCGTGAAGCGACCGGCGAAGCACAGGCGGCGGCCGCCGTGGATTCCATCGGCGGCGACGCCAGCGGTGACCTGGTCGACCTGCTCGGCCACCACGGCACGCTGGTGTCGTTCGGGGTGATGAGCGGCGAACCGATGCGCATCCCGGCCGGCGGCCTGATCTACAAGGAGGCCACGGTGAAGGGCTTCTGGGGCAGCAAGGTCAGCCAGGCGATGGCCGTGGAGGACAAGCGCCGGCTGGTTGGCGAACTGCTGAAGCGTGCGGCGAGCGGCGAACTGACCTTGCCGGTGGAGCAGATCTTCGCGCTGGACGACATCGCCCAGGCGGCGAAGGCCGGGGCCGGTTCGGGCCGCAACGGCAAGGTGCTGCTGCGGCCTTGATGGGCTGGCATTGCCTTCTGTAGAGCCGAGCCATGCTCGGCTGTTTCCGGCCAGTGTGTGGAGCCGAGCGTAGGCTCGGCTCTACAGGGGCGTGCGGACCAACGGTCCGCACCCACCAAAGATCGGTCCGGCACCCACCGAGTGGGTCTGCTCCAACGGAGGCACCGACTTTCGTTAAGAACCTGTGATGTATAACTGAATGCGCTTTCGTCATTGGAAGGCGCATGTACCTGCATGCGGTACTGACGGCTCCTCCCCCGTTCGGCGTTGTCGCTTCCATGTACCGCACCACCCTGAACCTGCTTGCCGGCGCCATCGCGCTGAGCCTCACCGCTGGCACTGCCAGCGCCGCTGAAACCGCCGATGCCGGCAAGGACAGCACCACCCTCGGCGCCGTGCTGGTGACCGGCTCCAACATCAAGCGCAGCGATACCGCCGGGCCGAACCCGGTGCAGATCGTCAGCCGTGAACAGATCGAGCAGACCGGCCGCTCCACCCTCACCGACGTGCTGCGCAACCTGTCGGCCAATGCCGGCAACAGCTTCGACGAGCAGTACACCGGCAGCTTCGCCGCCGGCTCGGCCTCGATCGGCCTGCGTGGCCTGTCGCCGAAGAACACACTGGTGCTGGTCAACGGCTATCGCGTCTCCAACTTCGGCTTCGCGCTCAATACCCAGGACACCTTCGTTGACCTCAACGCGCTGCCGATCAGCGCGGTCGAACGCATCGAAGTGCTGAAGGACGGTGCCTCGGCGGTGTACGGCTCCGATGCCATCGCCGGCGTCATCAATATCATCCTGCGCAAGAACTTCCAGGGCGTGGAAGTGGGCGGCGGCTTCGGTACCGCCACACAGGGCGGCCTGGACGAACGCAAGGCCAACCTGCTGGCCGGCTTCGGCGACCTGGAGCAGCAGGGCTGGAACGTGCTGTTCGGGCTGGACCTGCTCAAGCGTGATCGCCTCGACGCCGACCAGCGCGCCTATACCCGCAGCGGCGATTTCCGCGACAAGCCCGGCGGACGCCTGGCCGGCTGGTCCACCGCCGGTGGCAATTGGCTGTCCAACCCGCGCGCGCCGCAACCGTTCGCCAACTGCCCGGATGGCAGCCAGCTGCGTCCCTACAGCGATTTCGGCAGCACCCTGCCCGGCCAGGCCTGCGCCTTCAATGCACAACCATTCAAGACCCTGCAACCCGGCGCCGAGCGCCTGCAGGCCTCGTTGAGCGCGACCTACCGCTTCAATGACAGCGTGGAGGCCTTCGCCGATGTGCTGTACAGCCACAACGAGGCCGACCAGATCTTCAGCGCGCCGCTGACCGTCGGCCCCGGCCTGCGCGCCTACAACCCGGCCACCGGCACGCTGATCGACGTGCCGGCGGTGCTGCCGGTCGGCCATCCCAACAACCCTGGCAGCACGCCACTGCCGTTCGAGTACACCTTCTTCGACCTCGGCCCGCGCCTGAAGGACAACACGCAGGTTTTCTACCGTGCCCTGGCGGGCGTGCGCGGCAGCGGCGAACGCTGGGACTGGGAAGTGGCAGCGCTGACCTCGCAGAGTGCACAGCGCGAGTACGTCGACAACTTCGTCAATCGCTATGCGTTCGAGCAGATCCTGCGCGATGGCAGCTACAACTTCCTCAACCCGTCCAGCACACCGGGCGCGCTGGATGCACTGCGCCTGCAGACCAAGCGCCCCGGCTGGTACAAGCTGCACGCGTTGAATGTGAAGGCCTCGACCTCGCTGTGGGAGATGCCGGCCGGTGCGGTCGGCTTCGCCTGGGGTGCCGAGTTCCGCAAGGAATCGCTGGACGCGCGCACCAGTGCGCAGGTGCTGTCGGGCACCGAACTGCGTCCGGCCATCAACGTGGTCAATGGCGAGCGCCAGGTCAGCGCCGCCTATGCCGAACTGAGCGTGCCGCTGCACCGCACGCTGGAACTGCAGGTTGCGGGCCGCGGCGACCACTACGATGACTTCGGCAAGGCGTTCTCGCCGAAGGTGGCATTGCGCTGGCAGCCGCTGGACAGCCTGCTGCTGCGTGGTTCGTTCTCGCGTGGCTTCCGCGCCCCCTCGCTGCCGGAGATCGCGCCGGGCCAGACCGTCAGCTACGGCTCGGTGATCGATCCGCTGGATCCGCTGCAACCGGGCGGCAGCCGTGGCGTGACCAATATCCGCACCGGCAACCCGGATCTGAAGGCGGAGCGCTCGCGCAATTTCAACGTGGGTGCAGTGTGGTCGCCGGATGGTGATACCAGCATCGGCGTGGACTGGTACCGCATCGAGCAGGACAACCTGGTCAAGCCGGACAGCGCGCAGTTCATCGTCGACAACCCGACGCTGTTCCCCGGTCGCGTGCAACGTGATGCGCAGGGACGCATCCAGTTCATCACCAACCAGTACGCCAACCAGGGCGAACTGACCACCTCGGGCCTGGATCTGGACGCCAGCCGCATCTTCCGTACCGACGGCTGGGGCAACTTCACCGTGGCCGGCAGCTGGACCCACCTGCTCAGTTTCAAGCAGCCGCTGGTGGCCGGCCAGTCGCCCTATGACGGGGCCGGCAACAACCGCCACGGCGCGCTGCCGCGCACCCGCGGCACCACGTCGCTGAACTGGGCGGTCGGTGACTGGAGCAGCACGCTGAGCCTGCAGTACGTGAGCGGCTACGACCAGCGCGTGGCGACGGCGACCAGCAACCCGGGCCTGCGCGACCGCGTCAAGCCGTACCACCAGCTGGACCTGTACGTGGCGTACGAAGGGATTGCCAACACCACGCTGTCGCTGTCGGTGCTGAACCTGACCGACAAGGACCCGCCGTTCGACCCGGCCGGTGGCTCCAACGGCTTCGACATCAGCCAGTACAACCTGCGCGGGCAGTTCGTCTCGCTGGGCGCGCGCTACCGGTTCTGATGCACCAACGGGGCGGCGGTGATGCGCCGCCCCGTACGCGTTGCCGGCCAGCGGCCGGCACTACCATCAATGTGCATCACCGGCTCAGGTGCAGGAACTGCAGGTGCCGTTCGTACTGGCTGATGATGTCGTTGATGATCTGCTTGCGGCTGTAGCCCACCAGGTCGTAGTCCTGGCTGCCTTCGAACAGGTGCACCTCGGCGCGGTAGTAGCGCTGGTTGCGCAGCTGCTGTGCGGCGAACGACGGGGTCAGGTAACCGCTCAGGATCACCCGGTACAGGAAGTCCTGCTGCTCGCCATGGTTGACCGTCAACTCCATGTCGCCCGCCTCGAAGCGCGTGGCCACGTCCCAGCCCTGCCCGCGCAGCTGCTCGGCCACCGCTTCCATCGCCGGCTTCACCGTGTCATCCATGAAGCGGTAGACCTGGTCGCGCACCGGGAAATGCATCGCCTGGCTCAGGCGCTGGCGCCAGCCCTGGTGATGGCGATCGTCTCCGATCAACGGCGATGGCCGGTACTGCAGCGCGCGCTTGCGGTGCGATTCGTCACTGAAGGCGCGGGTCAGCCCCCACATCATCAACAACAGGATCGCCGAGAACGGCAACGACGCCAGCACCACCGCCGATTTCAGTGCGTCGATACTGCCGGCCAGCAACAGGCCCGCGGTCAGCACCGCGATCACCGTGCCCCAGAACACCCGCAGCCAACGCGGACCATCATCCTCGGGTGCGCCGCCATGCGAGGACAGCGTGGACAACACCACCGCCCCCGAGTCAGCGGAGGTCACGAAGAAGATGAAGCTGACCAGCACTGTCACCGTGATCACCGCGCGGCTCCAGGGGTAGCCGTCCAGCAGCGCATACAGCACGGTCGGTGGATCATCCACCGCCAGCTGCGCCAACTGTTGCTGGCCGTGGTGCAGCACCTGGTCCAGCGCGCTGTTGCCGAAGATCGACAGCCACGCCAGGGTGAAACCCAGCGGGATCAGCAGCACGCCGAACACGAATTCGCGGATGGTGCGGCCGCGCGAGATGCGCGCGATGAACAGCCCGACAAAGGGCGCCCAGCCGATCCACCAGGCCCAGTAGAACACCGTCCAGCCGCCCAGCCATTCCGGTCGGCCGCCGTAGGCATACACATCGAAACTCTTGCCGACCACGCTGCCGAGGTAGTCGCCCAGGTTCTGCATCAGCGTGCCGAACAGGTACTGCGTCGGCCCGGCGAACAGCATGAACAGCACCAGCGCGATCGCCAGCAGCATGTTGATGTTGGCCATCCAGCGCACGCCCTTCTCGACGCCGGACACGGCCACGGCCACGGCCGCGCCCATCATGCTGACCACCAGGATGATCTGCACCAGGTTGGAGTGCGGAATGTCGAACAGGTGCGAGAGGCCGGCATTGAGGTGCAGCACACCGAAGCCCATGTCGGCACCGATGCCGAATACGGTGGCGACGATGCCCAGCGCGTCCACGGTGTAGCCGATCGGGCCATTGATGCGCTTGCCGATCAGCGGGTACAGCGCCGAGCGCAGGGCCAGTGGCAGGTTGTGGCGATAGGCGAAGTAGGCCATCGCCATCGCCGCCAGCGCGAACACGCCCCAGCCGTGCAGGCCCCAGTGCAGGAACAGCAGCTGCATGGCCTGGCGCGCGCCAGCCTCGCCTGCGGCCGGATCGCCCTGCGGCGGCTGCAGGTAGTGGGTCAGCGGTTCGGATACGCAGAAGAAGAACAGGGTGATGCTGATGCCGGCGGCGAACAGCATGCCGGCCCATGAGAGGTAACTGAACTCCGGCTCGTCATGGTCGGCACCCAGCTTGATGCCACCGTACTTGGACAGCGCCACGCCCACCACGAACACCAGGTACAGGGTCATGGCCAGCAGGTAGTACCAGCCGACGTTGAGGGCGGCCCAGTCCTGTGCCTTGAGCAGAAGGCGGCCCGCGCCGAGCGGAAACAGGCTGACGAACAGCGCGAACGCCACGACAACGATCGCCGCGAAGGCGAACACAGGCCGAAGGGTGCGCACCGGGGATTGTTGCGGCTCCAGTACTTCCATGGGGCGGCGTTCTCCGGTAGATCAAAGGGTTAGCCGACCGATTCTGGCTGAACCGCAGTGGACAGAGCATGAAGTTGCGGCCTGTGGTCGCAGGCCCGTCCGCTCATTCCGTGGTATCACGCGCGCGCTGCGACGCACCCTTGCTTGCGCGGGCCGCGCGCACCGCCTGCGGCGCGGCCACGCGCATCCTGTCCGATCACGACATTACATGCACCGCACACAGCTTGTTGCCATCCGGGTCACGCAGATAGGCCAGGAACACCTGCCGACCGGACATGTTGCGGACGCCGGGCGGATCTTCGATGGCGGTACCACCGTGAGCCACTCCAGCTTCCTGCCAGGCACGCACGGCCTCTGCACTGCCCAGACTGAAACCGATGGTGCCACCGTTGGCATGGCACGCTGGCTGCCCATCGATCGGCGCGGTTACACCGAACATCCGTCCATCCTTGAAGTACAGCAGCCGTCCCTTCTCGTCGAATACGCCCGCACGCGCGGCCATCGCAGCGAACAGGGCGTCGTAGAAGCGACGCGCGGCATCCATGTCGTTCGTTCCTACGGTGATGTGGCTGAACATGCGGGCACTCCATGTGGAAAACCGCAGTGTCGATGAGCGCGGGCGACTTCGCAAATCGCTGCATCATCGCCGCCCCGCTCGCGACCGGGCGTGCTGCTACTTGGCGGTGCTGAGCAGCAGTACCGCCGCCGTGACCAGGGCGATGCCAACCCAGCCGATCAGCCGCAGGCGGTTACCGAACAGCAGGCGGCCGCAAGTGGCGGTACCGATCACGCCGATTGCACCCCACATCGCATAGGCGGTGGCCAGGTCCATGTAGCGCACCGCCTGGCCCAGCAGGGCGAAGGCGATCCAGACCATGACGACCGCGCCGACGCCCCAGCGCCAGCGGCGGAAGCCCTCCGACTTGGCGACCATCATGTTGGCGGCAACGTCGATCAGCGCGGAACAGATCACGAAAAACAGGGCCAGGGTATTCATCAGTGCGCCTCCCCGAGGGTGACACAGACGATGCCGACCACCGCCAGCACGAGGCCGGCCAGCTGCTGCAGCGACAGACTCTCGCCAAACACGGTGAGGCCGACCACGGTCAGCAGGGTCAGGCCCAGGCCTTCCCACACCGCATAGGCGACACCGACCGCGATGCGGCGGACCGACAGGGCCAGGAAGTAATAGGACAGCGCCAACGCGCCGGCCATGATCAGGTAGCCGGTCCAGCCACCATCGCGGGCGGCATGGGCCATGAACGAGGTGCCGACCACTTCGGCAACGATCGCCACGGTCAGGCAGGCCCAGGCGACCAGCGCGCCACGGGCGGGAACAGTACGGGACATGTGAAACTCCTTGCGGGACGCGGACAGCGCCCCGCCCTCAGTAGATCCACGCCATGCGTGGATGCCCCGCAGACAGGGGCGACGGCGGACAGTATCATCGCCTTTTACGGTCGATTCAAAATGGATACCATCGATAGGAGCGATGGATCAATGCCCTATTCCCCTGAATCCCTGCAGGCGTTCGTCGAAGCGGCCGCGCTCGGATCGTTCTCGGCGGCGGCGCGTCGCCTGCGCAAGACCCAATCGACGGTCAGCACCGCCATCGCCCACCTGGAGGCGGACCTGGGCGTCAGCCTGTTCGACCGCAGTGGACGCTACCCGCAGCTGACCGAAGCCGGGCGCCAGGTGCTCGCCCATGCCCAGGAAATCCTCGCCGCCGATACCCGCCTGCAGCAGTTGAGCGTGCGGCTGGCCGCCCCGGTCGAAGCGCGGCTGACCGTGGTGTTCTCCGACGTGTATCAGCTCGACCCGGAGCAGCGCGTGTTGCAGCGCTTTGCCGAAGCGTTCCCCGAGATCGAACTGGAATGGCTGGATGCCGAAGGCGAAGACGTGCTGGAACTGGTCGGCAGTGGTCGCGCAGCGCTGGGCCTGCTGCCGCGCCAGGAAAGCTACCCGGACGGTCTGGTGGCACGGCCGTTGGCCCATCACAGCGAACTGTCGGTGTATGTGGCGCGCGACCATGCGCTGGCCGACGCCGGCCGTCGCGCAGCTTCCCAGCTGGCACGGTACCGGCAGGTGCGATTGAGCGCGGAGGTCGACCATGCGCGGGCGGTTACCGGGCTGGCGTGGACCGCCACCGACTACCTGATGGTGATGGAGATGGCCGAGGATGGCATCGGCTGGGCCGAGCTGCCCCGCGCATTGGTGCAGCGCTACGACCGCGGGCAACTGGTGGAACTGACCCTGCCCGGGTGGCCGCGGCGCATCCACAGCGACCTGCTGTGGCGCCGCGACACGCCGCCGGGGCCAGCGGCGCTGTGGTGGGCCGACGCGTTGGGGTGAGGTAGCGCCGGCCGCTGGCCGGCAATCCTGTTGTCGCGTGGTTGCCGGCCAGCGGCCGGCACTACCGGTCAACGATGGGCGAGCGCGTAATCCAGCGACGCGCACACCGCTGCCACCTGGGCGTCGTTGCACTGCTGCGGGGTCGCCCGCGGGCTGTCCGGGTAGACCTCGGTGGTGGTGGTGTAGGTCGCACCGGTGATGCCGGCACACAGGCCCAGCTTCACCAGCGGGTACTCGATCACGCCGTGGGCCACCACCGGCGAACCGATGATCTCGCCCTTGTCGTCGGCCGGCGCGATGTGGGTGACCTTCTCCACCGCGGCGATGACTGCCTGCTGGAACGCCGCCTGCGGGTTCTCGCTGTCGTCCACCAAGTAGAAGCCATCGGGAATCAGGCCCGGCTCGAACGGTTTGCCGTCACGCGCGGCCAGCGCCGGGCGGAACTCGCTCTCGTCGCTGTCGGTGGTCTCGTGGAGGTCGATGTGCAGCACGAACTGGTCCTTGATCGGTGCGATCAGCTCCATCAGCGCGGTCGACTCGCGGGCCGGGCCATCGGCGCGGAAATTGCGGTTCGGGTCGATCGCATCGAAGTTCCAGCGGTTGATGCGCTCGAAGCCCCACGGATTCACGCACGGCGCCACCAGCAGATTGGCCTTGCCGGCGTAGTCGGCGGCGTGCTTTTCGAGGAATTCCAGCGCGCCCATCACGCCGCTGGTCTCATAACCGTGCACGCCACCGGTAACCAGGGCAGCCGGCAGCACCGGGTTCCAATCGCGGCTGCGCAGGGCGAACAGAGTGTAGGTCTCGCCAGCGTAGTCGAGCTGGCCATAGGCCACCTTGTCGAAGCGCGATGCCAGCGCCTCGATGCGGGGCAGCACCTCCTCGTCATAGCGACGCAGGCGCTGCTGGCGGCCACGCCACACCTCCCGTTCCGCCGCTCCCCACGGCTGGCCAGGGGTTCCGACGGGGTAGAAAGCGGCTTGGGACATGGCAGATCTCAGCGAGTCAGTAAGCAATCGCCCACTCTATCACCGGGGCATCGGCATGAACCGGAGGCGCATTCCAATAGCGAATGGAATCAGCAATAATTCTCATTTACGACCTTCCACAGCCTGCACCGATGCCCATCCTCGCCCTGCAACCGCCCCGCCTGCCCCTGGCCGCCGCCCTCGCCCTGTGCCTGCTCCCGACCACCCGTGCCTTCGCCCAGGACGGCGCCACCACGCTGGACAGCATCCAGGTCGCCGGCAGCTGGCTGGGTACCGGCCTGCATGACAGCGTCAAGCGCTTTGCCGGCGCGCGCACCGTGGTCGACCGCCAGCGCATCGAGGCCAGCGGCGCGGCCAGCATCGGCGATGCCATGCGCCGTATTCCGGGTGTGCAGGTCACCGACAACTCCGGCACGGCCGGCAGCTCGGTCTCGCTCAACATCGGCGTGCGCGGACTGACCGGGCGCTACTCGCCGCGCTCGACCGTACTGCTGGACGGCGTTCCGCTGGCGGTGGCGCCGTATGGCCAGCCACAGCTGTCGTTCGCACCGACCAGCCTGTCCAACATCGAATCGATCGACGTGGTGCGCGGCGGCGGCGCGGTGCGCTACGGGCCGCAGAACGTCGGTGGCATCATCAACTTCAGCACCCGCGCCATTCCCACCGAGGCCGGCCTGCACGGCGAAGCCGGCGTGCGCTACACCGCCTACGACCATGGCGGCGGCGACAGCGCCCAGTACAACGCCTTCCTCGGCGGCACCGGCGACAACGGCTTGGGCGCAGCCCTGCTGTACTCCGGCCAGGACGGCCGCGGCTGGCGCCAGGGCAGCGATGACCGCTTCAACGATCTCGCACTGAAGTTCGCCTACGCCATCGACGAACAGCAGGAGCTGCGTGCCAAGCTGTCCTACTACGACGTGCGCTCGTTGACCCCGGGCGGCCTGACCCGTGCGCAGTACGAGGCCGATCCGTTCCAGAACACCCGGCCGACCGATTTCTGGAAGGGCCACCGCACCGGCATCGACCTGGGCTACACCAACACGCTGTCGGCCAACAGCGAGTTCGAGGTGCTGGCCTATTACAACGAGAGCACCCGTGCCAGCTCGCTGATCAACGCCGCCAACACCCAGTTGACCGTGCAGCCGCGCGACTACCGCGTGCTTGGCATCGAGCCGCGCTATACCCAGCGCCTGCACTGGGGCAGCGCGGTGCATGACATCACCGCCGGCTACCGCTTCCTGCGCGAGCGCGGCAACGACCGCAGCTACACCGTCGCCCGCCGCACCGGCGCGGCCAGTGCCACCACCCGCTTCGACAACGCCACCGACGCGCACGCCTTCTACATCGACGACCGCATTGCGATCGGCCAGTGGCGGATCACGCCGGGCGTGCGCATGGAATGGATCGACATGGACCGCCGCCAGGCCGGAGGCACGGCGACCTTCAGCAGCCGCAACGACAAGGCCCTGCCCTCGCTCAACATCGCCTACCTGCTGACGCCGCAGCTGACCGTGTTCGGCAACTACACCACCTCGTTCGGACCGGTACAGAACATCCAGCTCAATTCGCAGACCGCCAGCAATCCGCTGAACCCGGAAGTGGCCAAGACCACCGAGCTGGGCGCACGCTGGCAGGATGGGGCACTGCGCGCGGAAGTGACCGTGTTCAAGATGCGCTTCGACAACCAGATCCTGCAGGTGCCGGGCATCACCCCGCCCACCTTCCAGAACATTGGTGCCACCGACCACAAGGGTGTGGAGAGCGCACTGGAGTACCACTTCGCCGAGGACGGCGCGCTGGCCGGGCTGGAGCTGTACGCCAACTACACCTGGACCAAGGCGATCCAGCAGTCCGGCGACAACCGTGGCCTGGACGTGCCGTTCTACTCGCGCGACACCGACAGCATCGGCGCCCGCTACGCGCTGGCCGGCTGGACCTTCAACGTCTCCAGCACCCACCAGAGCGGCCAGTTCTCCGACGCCGCCAACACCTGGGCCGAGAGCGCTGACGCGCGCGTGGGACGCGTGCCGGGCGTACGCCTGTGGAATGCCCAAGTGGCCTGGCAGGTGCCGGGGCTGGGTAACAGCGAGATCGCGCTGGGCGTGAACAACCTGGCCGACAAGCGCTGGTACACCCGCAACGTCGATGGCAACGCAGGCCGCATGGTGGCCGCGCCGCGCACCTTCTACGTACAGGGCCGCTACCGCTTCTGAGCCGGTAGCCGCCCGATGCGGTGACGGTGGCGCTCACGGTGGCGGCGTATCATGCCGCCACCATGTCTTCGCCCGTTCCGCCATCGCGCCTGCATCTGGCCTTCCAGGGCCTGCGCCTGCGGCTGCGCGGCAGCGACCTGTGGTTCATCGCGCTGGCGCTGCTGGTTGGCCTGATCGCCGGCTACCTGACCCTGCTGCAGTCGGGCATCGCGCGCTGGCTGCAGGGCACGTTGTATGGGCTGGACGACGGCATGCGGCTGAGCTCCCTGCCCTCGCTGACCTGGACCGCGCTACTGGTGCTGCCACTGGGCGGGCTGCTGGTCGGCCTGGTCAGCCTGGCGGCGACGCGACTGAAACGGCCACTGCTCGATGCGGTGGAAGCCAATGCGCTGCACGGCGGCCGCATGTCGATGCGCGACAACCTGATCGTGCTGACCCAGACCCTGCTGTCCAACGGCTGCGGCGCGTCGGTCGGCCTTGAGGCTTCGTATACGCAGATGGGCGCGGGCAGCGGCTCGCAGCTGGGCCGGGTGATGCGCCTGCGTCGCAACGACGTGCGCATCCTGGTCGGTGCCGGTGCCGCCGGTGCCATCGCCGCTGCGTTTGGTGCGCCGCTAGCCGGTGCGTTCTACGCCTTCGAGATCGTCATCGGCGCCTACACCCCCGCTGCGCTGGCACCGGTGGCCGTGGCCGCACTGGCCGGTGCGTTCGTGGCCGATCAGGCCGGCATCGAGGCTTACCTGCTGCCCGCCGCTTCGACCATAGACGTACGCGCCGCCGACTACGCCATTTACGGACTGCTGGGCTGCTGCTGCGCGATGGTCGGCATTGTCATCATGCGCCTGATCGCGTCCATTGAAGGGAGGGTCAAGCGCAGCCCGTTGCCGCTGTGGGGCCGCCCGGTGGTGGGTGGCCTGCTGCTGATCCCGCTGGCCCTGGCCAGTCCGCAGGTGCTGTCGTCCGGCCATGGCGCGCTGCACCTGGACCTGACTACCCACCTGCCGTTGATCTGGATCGGCGGCCTGCTGACCCTGAAGTGCCTGGCCTCGGGCATCTCGCTGGGCTTCGGCTTCCGTGGCGGCCTGTTCTTCGCCTCGCTGTTCATGGGCACCCTGGTCGGCGCCCTGTTCGCCGGCCTGCTGGCGATGGCCACCGGCGTGCCGGTAATCGACGCCACGTCCGCCGCGCTGGCCGGCATGGCAGCGTTGGCCGCGGCGGTGGTCGGCGCGCCAATGACCATGGCCATGCTGGTGCTGGAAGGCACGCACGATTTCCTGCTGACCAGCGTGGTGATGAGCGCGGTACTGGTGTCCAGCACGCTGGTGCGGCAGTGGTTCGGCTACTCGTTCTCGACCTGGCGCATGCACCTGCGCGGCGAGACCATCAAGAGCGCCCGCGACGTGGGCTGGGTGCAGAACCTCAACGCCGGCCGGCTGATGCGCAAGGGCGTGGCCACTACTCCGGCCGATCTCGATGCCGCCGCGTTCCGCCAGCGCTTCCCGCTGGGCTCGGGCAGCCGGGTGATCCTGATCGACAGCGAGGGCCACTACGCTGGCATCGTGCAGATTCCACGGGTCTACGGCGATGGCGTGAAACCGGAGACCATGATCGGCGAGCTGGCCGAGAACCGTGACGTTTCACTGTCGCCGGCCGCGGACGTGGTCAGCGTGATGCAGCGTTTCGACCAGACCCAGGCCGACGAACTGGCGGTGGTCGGCGCCGACGGCCAGGTGCTGGGCGTCGTCTCCGAAGCCTTCGTGCGCAAGCGCTACGCCGAGGAACTGGACAAGCGCCAGCGCGAGCTGATGGGCGAGCGCGTCGAGGACACCGACTGACCCCGCAAAAAGGGGACGGAGGGGATTAAGTCGTTTCTGGCACGCTGACTAACCACGCGTGGCGTGGACCGCTGGAAATCCACGCATGGCGTGGATCTACTGTCACCTCGACCGGGTAGACTCCGGCCATGCGCTTCATTGAGACCTTCCAGGCCGGTCCCTTCGCCGACACCGTGGTCAGCCTGCTGGCCGCTTTCGTACTGGGCACGCTCATCGGCGCCGAACGCCAGTACCGGCAGCGCACCGCCGGCCTGCGCACCAACGTGCTGGTGGCCGTCGGCGCCGCTGCCTTCGTCGACCTGGGCATGCGCATCGCCGGCAGCGCCGAGGCGGTGCGGGTGATCTCCTACGTGGTCTCCGGCGTCGGCTTCCTTGGCGCCGGCGTGATCATGAAGGAAGGCATGAACGTGCGCGGCCTGAACACCGCCGCCACCCTGTGATGCTCTGCGGCGGTAGGCAGCTGCACCGGCGCGGACATGCTGGCCGAAGGCGTGCTGCTGACCGTGCTGATCATCGCCGGAAACACCCTGCTGCGGCCGCTGGTGAATGCGATCAACCGCATTCCGATCAATGAGGCCGCCACCGAGGCGACCTACGAAGTGCGCCTGAGCGTGGATGCCGAAGCCGTGCCGCGCGTGCGCGAGCGCCTGGTCGATGCGCTGGAAGCGGCGCAGTATCCGGTGGGCGATGTGCAGTTGGTCGAGCATGCCGACGCGCCTACCGATGTGATCGCGGTGCTGGTCAGTACGGCGGTGAGTGCCGATGAACTGGACGTGGTGCTGGCACGGATGGAGCAGGTGCCGGGCGTGCTGCATGCCACCTGGGAAGTCAGTACCCGCGATTGATTCCATCCACGCATGGCGTGGATCTACCGAGGTCGTGGTGAAGTAGATCCACGCCATGCGTGGATGCTTCTCTCACCGACCCGCCATGCGCTGCTGCGCACGTAGCAGTTTCTGGAACGAACCGCACTTCCGGGCGTCCTCCGCCTGCGGGCAGGCCGCCGCGCGCTGCAGGTGCCGGCGCACCCGTTGCAGCCGGGTGATCTGCCGCTGCAGCACATCGGCCTGCGCCAGCAGGGCCTCCCGGTCCAGGGAGATGCACCCGCGCTGCAGTGGCAGCGATGCCCCGATCTGCTGCAGCGACAGACCGGCCGCCTGGCCGAGGCCGATCAACGCGAGCCGTTCCAGCACCTGCTCGTCGTACTGCCGGCGCAGGCCGCGACGGCCCAGTGCCTGCAGCAGCCCAAGTTGTTCGTAGTAGCGCAGGGTCGAGGCCGGCACGCCGCTGCGCTTGACCACCTCGCCAATATCCAGTTCGCGCACGGGCTTGACCTCAAGTGACCTTCAAGCGCCAACCTATGGGCAACTACCCACCGAGGCAAGGCCATGGCCAGCCCCCCCCCCTTGATCAGAACGCCCTGTGGAACGGCCCTGGCGGCCAGGTCTGGGTTGCGCAGCAGGCCCTTCTCGATGGCCTGTTTCAGCCGATGGCCGACCTGCTCGTGGCCGAACTTCCGGAAACCGTCACGCAACTGCTCGACATCGGCTGCGGTACCGGGGCCAGCCTGCTGGCATCAGCCGCCGCACGCCCGTCGGCGCACTGCACCGGCCTGGACATCTCCGCGCCGATGCTGGCGCTGGCCCGTCAACGCGCCGAGGCGGCAGGGCTGGACGCAGACTTCATCGTCGCCGACGCACAGCAGCATCCGTTGCCCACCGCGCACTTCGACTGGATCCAATCTCGGTTGGGCGTGATGTTCTTCGAGGATACCGGTGCGGCCTTCGCCAACCTGCACCGCGCCACGCGGCCCGGTGCCGGCCTGCGTTTCATTGCCTGGCGCAGCGCTGACGAGAATCCATTCATGACCACGGCCGAGCGCGCGATCGGCGATGCGCTTGAGCTTCCGCCGCGCGCACCCGGTGCCCCGGGACAGTTCGCCTTCGCAGATGGCCAACGCGTGCAGCGCCTGTTGCAGGCTGCCGGCTGGAAGGATGTGGAGGTGGTTGCGGTGGACCTTCCGTGTTCGATCGCACGCGATGAGCTGCCGACCTACGTCGGCCAGCTGGGCCCGGTGGGCCAGGCGCTGCGGGCGCTGCCCGAAGCGGAGGCCGCCGGGCTGCGCGACCAGGCGCTGGCAGCATTCACACCATTCATCGAGGGCGATCGGGTCCGCGTGGGTGCTGCCTGCTGGTTGATCCGCGCACGCGCATGACACAGAAAAGGGAACGGAGGGGATTAAGTCGTCCATGTCCCTGCCGTGCCGGGAACGACTTAATCCCCTCCGTCCCCTTTTTCTTCTACAGTGCCTCGCCGGCGTCGGCCAGGCGCGATTCGATCAGCGCATACCACTGCTGCAACACGTCGATGAGCATGTCCAGTTCGGCGTCGGTGCGCTGTGCGCGACCACTGCGCAGGCAGGCCTGGGCTTCCTGCAGCTGGGCAAGGAAGCCGGCCACGGTGTCTGCCTGCAGGATCAGGCCTGGCAGGCGCCGCCCGGGAATGCGTACCACGGCATGGTTGCCGAGCTGGCCGTACACGCTGAGTGTGGTTTCCGTCTTCATGGAAAGAGGCAGGAATTGAGCGTTCATCGCGTGCACCGTTAGAAAACCTGAGCCGCAGGCAGGCGTGGACGACGGGGGAGACGTTGCCACGCCTGCCGGCGGTCAGGGGGGACTCGGGACCGGGGCCTGGCCCCGGTGAGGGGATTTCAGCGCGGCTGTGCCACTCCGGCGATCTGCACGCGACGGTTTGGCGCCAGGCAGGCGATCAGCGCGCGCCGATTGCGCTGCTCGCACTGCACGATCGGCTCGGCCGCGCCGCGCCCTTCGGCGCTGATGCTGGCTGCAGGCACGCCGCCCTGCACCAGCGCGCTGCGCACGGCCTCGGCGCGGCGCTGCGACAGGGTCTGGTTGTAGCTGGCACTGCCGATACGGTCGGTGTAGCCGGTCACCCGGATCGACTGCACCTGTGCGGCTTCACGCACCTGCGCCAGGATGCCCTGCACCGCCTGCTGGCCCTCGGCGCTGAGTACAGCGCTGTCGAAGCCGAACAGCGCGTCGGCAGACAGCCGCAGGGGTTGCTCCGGCAGCGGTGCCGGTGCAAGCGGCGCCGGTGGCCGCGGCGGCTCCAGCACGGCCGCGCACGATTCCGGCTTCCAGTACCCCGCCTGGGCAATGCCCTTGCTGTCAAAGCGGACCTGGAACTGGCAGGTGAAGTACTCCGCGCCCTGCGCGGTGCGGAAGTTGAACAGGTAGTTCCACTCGCGCACGCCCCACATGCCTTCATTGAAATGCGGCGTGCCCAGCAGCGTGTACAACTGCCGCTTGCTCATGCCCGGCGCGAAGCGGCGCAGGTCGGCGACGTCCGGATAGATGCCTTCCTTCAACGAGGCCCTGGAGGCCTCCGGGAACTGCACGGCGGTGGCTTCGGCAGGACCGTCCGTGGCCGGCGCATGGCTGCGGCAGGCGGCCAGCAGGCCCATCCCCAGGATCAGGCCCAGCGTAGCGGCATGTTGGCCGGCGCGGGCGATACGATGCTGTTTCATGTCATTCCCCCTGTAGACGTTTCCGCGGTACCGGGCCGCGCGTGCGGCCCGGCGGCGGAGATATCACCACTGGATGCCGGCACCGACGGCCACGCCGGCCTCGCCACGGCTGTTGGTGGAGCCGCTGAACTTGTAGATCCAGCGCCCTCCCTCGGAGACACCGGAGATACCGACCGCCACGCCCGACTCGCCGTTGTAGCTGCCGGCAGCGACCGAGGCCATGTTGCGGCCCGCTTCGCTGGGCTGCGGCAGGGCTGCGGTGGCCATCGCCGAGGCGATACCGGCCGAAGCACGGTTGTCGGTCTTGCGCAGGTCGCGCTCGAAGCCACCCATGCGCTCGTCGGTGTAGGCCTTGGACCAGTCCAGGGTCTGCGCCATCCCCGACTTCAGCTGATCCACGTTGACCGCGTCGGTACCGGCGGTGCCGGCGGCGACGTTGCGCACCGTGGTCGGGCCGCTGTTGGTGCTGCCCAGCGTGACACTGTTGTAGTTGGTCGCACCGTTCACCGTGGTGTCGTAGCGGATCGTGCCCTGCTGCGAGGCCTGCAGCTGGCGCACGTTGACCGCATCGGTGGCCTGCGAACCGTCAGCCACGTTGACGACCTGGCGTTCGGCGCCGCTGGCACCGACCGAGACCGTGTTGGCCCGGTTCGCCACCGAACCCGCCCCCAGCGCCACCGAGTTGTCGGCCTGCGCCTGCGAACCATTGCCCAGCGCGGTCGAGTTGGCACCGGCGGCGGTGGAGCCTGCACCACCGGCGGCCGAGTTGGCACCGCTGGCGGACGGATCGGCCAGGTTGTTGGTGTTGTTGGCGCGGAAGCTGCCGGCCACGTTGGTGATGTTCTGGATCTTCTGGTCGGTGTACTTCTTCGACTCATCGATGGCGTAGTTCACACCATTCTTCAGCTGGCCGACATTGGTTGCGTCGTAGGTGTCGGAGCCATCGGCAACGTGGGTGATCTTGCGCTCGCTGCCGGTGCTGCCGACCGAGACCTCACCGGCCGAGTTGCTGGCGCCGGTCTGGCCGTAGGCACCGGTGTAGCCGCTCTGCGCACCAACGCTGGCCACCGAACCGGCACCCAGGGCGACGCTGTTGCCTGCACTGGCGCTGGCACCGTTGCCGACCGCCACGCTGTTGGCACCGGCCGCACTGGCCTGCGGGCCGACCGCCACCGCTTCCGCACCGGCCGCGGTGGCTGCGGCCGCCGTCGAGTTCACCGCCAGGTAGGCACTGCCACCGCCACCGTTGGTGATGCGCTGGTTGAGGACCTTCAGCGAGCCATCGACGGCAGTGAAGGCGGCGGTGACGTTGTTGTAATCGCCGCTGCTGAAGGTGCCATCGGTGGCGATGCTGGAGATGCTGAACGTCGGCGCGGTCCACGCGTTGGTGGTGCCGTTGTAGGCAGTGGTGCCGCCGAAGTAGTTGGCGATGGTGCTGTGGGTGCTGAACAGCTGGTCGCCGGTGATGGCGTCGCTGCTGCCGGCCAGGATGCTGCCGGCGGCGACGTTGGTGATCTTCACCGCACCGCTGCCGGTGCCCGTCAGCGTCACGCTGTTGAGCACGTTGCCGCTGCCGTCGACGTCGTACTTCACGGCCAGCTTGTCGATCTCGCCGGTCTGGTCGGCCACATTGGCCAGTGAATTGCTGACCGCGTCGAAGGCGGTACCGACGTCGTTGTAGCTGCCCTTGGTCACGGTGCCGTTGGCGGCAACGTTGTTGATCGAATAGGTCGGCGCGGTCAGTACGCCGCTGGCGTTGACCGCCGCGCCACCTCCGAGGTGGGTGGCAACGGCCTGGTTGGCCGCAAACAGCTGGGCACCGTTGATGGCCTCGCTGCTGGTGGCACTGACCTGGCCCGGGCCCAGGTTGCGCAGCGTGGTGGCGGTGCCGCTCTGGCCCAGCGTGGCACTGGCGTAGTTGACGCTGCCGTCGCCGTTGAGGTCATAGCGCAGGGCGCCCTGCTCCGAGGCCTGCAGCTGGCCCAGGTTGACCGCATCGGTCGCTGCGGTACCGGCCGCCATGTTGGTGACCTGGCGCTCGGCACCGGCGGCACCGATGGATACGCTGTTGGCACGGTCAGCCAGGCTGCCGGCGCCCACCGCGATGCTGTTGGAGGCGGTGGCGCGGGCATTGGTACCAACCGCGATCGAGTCGGCGCCGGTGGCCACGGCCTCGGTACCGGTCGAGTTCACCCGCAGGTACTTGGTACCGCCGTTGCGGATATCGGTGATCTGCGTGTTGAGGTTGACCAGCGAACCATCCACCGCCGCGAAGGCATCGGTGGCGTTGGTGTACAGGCCCTGGGCGATGGCGCCGGTGGTGGAGATCGTGCTGATCTCGAACAGCGGCGCAGTGAAGGCACCGCTGGCCGGATCGAACGCGGCGCGGCCACCGAAGAAGCTGGCGATGGCGGCGTTGGTCGCAGCCAGTTGGCCACCGTTGACTGCTTCCAGGCTGCCCGCGGTGACCGCGCCGCCGGCCAGGTTGCCGATGGTGGTGGTGCCAGTGCCCGCGCCAAGCGTCACCCGACGGTAGTTCGGGTTGCCGGCACCGTCCAGGTCGTAGGTCACCGCAGCTGCCGCCACATCATCGATCAGGCTGATGGCGCCCTTCAACTGGGCCACATTGACCGCATCGGTGTTGACGCTGCCGGCAGCCACGTTGGTGATCTGGCGCTCGCCGCCACCGGCGGTGCCCACCGATACTTCGCCGGCCGAGACCTGCGGTGCAGTGAGGCCATAAGCGCTGTAGCTGGCCTGCGCGCCGCGCAGTGCAGCCGAACGGTAGCCCAGTGCGACCGAGTTCGCCTGGTTGGAGGTGGCTTCAGCACCCAGCAGGGTCTGGCCGTTGGCGGTACCGACGGCACTGTCACCGACGATCACCGAATGGCCCATGCGCGCAGCGTAGTCTGCGGTCGGGACGCCGGTCGGGTTGGTGGGATCGTTCACGCCATCGCCCGGGAAGGCAACGTTGGCATCGACCCTGGGCAGTTCGTGCCGTGCATTGGCGCCGATCACCACTTCCTTCGAACCGTTGGCGAAGGCGCCGTCACCCATCAGCACCTGGTAGTCCTGTGCCGCGTTGACGGCCCAGCAGGAGATGTCGGCCAGCGCGATGTCCAGGCACTTCGCCGCCCATTCCGGCGAATCCGTTGGCAGCAGCAGCCCGAGCAGGCCACCCGGATTGCCGTTGTTGATGTTGTAGATGTAACTGTCCGAGGTAACGCCGCCAATAAGCGTCAGGTGCGAGCTGCCGCCAGTGACGGCGCCGCCGAGGCCATTGAGGGTGCTACCGACCGGCGACAGGTTGACCACCGGCAGGCCCAGCACATTGACCGTCGAGTAGGTCTGCATCACGTTGGCGTTGCTGAGCTTGAGATTGCCGTTGCTCAGGTAGCCGTCGCCGCCGAACAGGCTGCTGGTGGTCGGCCCGATGAGCTGGCCGACATTGCCGACCAGGCCACCGGTGCCGATGATCAGGCCCGCGTTCGGGTCGGCCGGCGCCGGCGCCTTTGGGCTGGTGGGCGGTATGGCCGAGGGTTGGGTCAGGCCGAGCCCGCCAAGCGTGCCGCCGACCAGGCCGCCTACGGCACTGCCGAGATTGCCGATGGTGCCGTTGAGGTTGCCGTTGAGCAGGTTGCCTACGGCACTGCCGACATTGCCCAGCGTATCGCCCAGCAGGCCACCCAGGCCGCCGAGGCTGCCACCTGTAGCGCCGTTGAGTACACCGCCGACGGTGCTGCCCACTGCACCCGCTGTACTGTTGAGCGTGCCGCCCACGGCACCGCCAACGGCACCGACGGTGCCAACTGCATCGTTGAGCGCGCCACCGACGGTGCTGCCGACCGAACCGACCGTGCCGTTGAGTGCACCACCCACGGTTCCGCCGACTGCACCAACCGTACCAACGGCGCCGTTCACTGCACCACCCACCGCGCTACCGACAGTTCCAACGGTGCCATCGAGCGTGCTGCCCAGTGCTTCGCCTACCGTTCCAACCGTGCCGTGCAAGGCGCCGCCGACCGCACCAACCGTGTTGCCTACGGTGCCATCAAGCACGCCACCTACGGCGCCGCCTGCCGCGCCGACAACGCCGCCCACCAGGCCATCGACGCCCAGCGCGCTGTTCTGCGCCGCCACGGTCGCTTGGCCGGCCAGCTTCAGATTGCGGTCGGCCACGACTTCGTGGCCACCCGGCGCCTGCACGCGCACGTTGCCGGCAACACCGGTATCGAAGGCCGCGGTGATCGCACGATCATGAGTCTCGCCCGGCAGCTCCTCCTTGGCCGGCAGCGTGACCGCCGCCGTCGCCTTGACCTGCCCCTGGCCGTCGATATGGTGGCCCGCCAGCTTCAGCTGCGAATCCACCTTGCCGTCAACGGACGCCTTGAGGCCGGACAGCGAGCCAGCCGGTGCGCCAGCAACAGCGGCGGCCGCCTTGGCACCGGTATCGATCGAGGCCACCTCGGTACCGGCGATGCCAACGCCGGCCTTCGCCTGGGCATCCGCAGCCACACCGAGCGGCGCATGCGCGGACGGCGCAACGTTGGCCGCCAGCGATGCATCAATCTTCGCCACATGGGACGCTGCATGACCCAGCCCGACATTGGCGCGGACATCGGCAGCCAGCGCAGGAACCGCGACCTGCTTCGGCGCAGCGCTCGCCGCCAGCTTCACCTGCACGGTGGCCGGCAGCACGTCGCGTACGATCGGCAGCGAGTTCGTACTCAGCTGCAGGCCGACACGCGCGTCAGCGCTGATCGCCGGACTGCTCTGCGCCTGGCGCGATGCGGCAGCCAGCGCCACTTCCGCGTCGACCTTGACCGGCATCGGCTGCGCGTACTTCGCGGCCAGTGCCTGCAGGTCACGTAGAGACTGATTGGATTCGGACGCGCCTGCATGCCCGCTGGCCAGCGCACACAGCAGGGCCAGGGCCAGTGCGGTCGGCATCAGCAGTGCACTGCGCGGATCGCGGGCGGCGCTGCCGCCGCTGTCGCCGGTGGCCAGTTCCGAGGCCACAACCAGAGCATTGAGCTGGCGGTTCCATACACGCCGGTAGATGCGGTTCATGAGCATTTCCCCCGTAGGCGAACAACTGGAATGTCAGTGGACTTGCCGTTAGGCAGGTGACTGACATTTCAGCGTTTGCAACGGCGGTGGCGCACTTCAATCCGGCACGGCAATCGCGCATTCCGGCAAATCCACGGCCGGAATCGGCAGCCGTCTATGCAGAAGCGGCAGCATGATCGGCAAACGGATGCGCAATTCCGGCATGAATGCCGTGGAAACCCTTGCGGGACCTTGGCTCAGGCCGGCTGGCCGATCTGCGCGGGCGCGCGCATCAGGGTATCGCGCGGCAGTTCGCCGAATACCTTGCGATAATTATCAGCGAAGCGCGAGAGGTCCCAAAGCCCGCAGCTGAGCGCGATGGCCTTCACCGAGCGGCGGCTGGAATCGGCCATCGACAGGCTCCGGCAGGCGGCACACAGGCGCAGCATGGAGAGGTACCGGTTCGGCGAAGTGCCGAACAGGTCCTCGAATGCATAACGTAGGCCGCGCTCGCTGACGCCAGCGGCATCGCAGATCTCATTCATGTAGATGTTGCGGCGCAGGTTGAGCCGCATGAAATTCTCGGCACGCTGAGCAATCAGATAATGTGTGCGCCGCGCACGGCTGCAGCCCGGGCGGTCGGCGGTACCCGCGCCCAGCAGTGCCTGCACATGCTCATGCAGCAGCCGCTCGGCTTCTTCCGGCTGCAGGCCGGAACCCTGCCCCAGCTGCAGGTGCAGCTGCTGATAATGGCGCGCCAACGGCGCTGCTTCGTTGGCCAGGCTGAACAACGAAAGTGCCTGCCCAGCCGGTGGCGTGCTGCGCAGGCTCAGTTCGGTCAGCTTGCGCTGCACGCGCGCCGCCGGCACCAGCATCAGCGTCATGTGCGTGCCCGGGCTCAGGGTGAACTCGCTGATGCCCTCCGGCATCACGGTCAACGCCATACCCGCCGCAAGCGGTACACCATGGCACCAGCTCAGCGTCTCATCGGTGGCGTGCAGATAGCCGAGCATCGCCCAGTCCGGCGGCAGCATGAATCGTCCACGGCAATGGAATCCACAGCTGATGCTGCAGAACAACGCCTCCTCGTGCACGCGTGAAGCGAAGGCCGCCCGTGGCCCATTGCCATCGAGCAGTAGCAGTTCAACATCACATACACGAAGCACGCCGCTCAGCGTCGCCAGGTCGATCGACCGCAGGCCGCTGTCGTCGCTGTCTCCTACCCCACCATCGACCATGACAGTGTCGTCCCCCGATTATCCGTCGTGCGATACGGCCCCCACTGCCTGACAGGGCGCGCACCTCTCATGGAATCTCTTCCATCACCGGGATGCGCGCCGCCAACGCACGCACCCCAAAAGAAACGCGAGTACTTGAATACGAGTATGCCCGATAATTCAGCGGGGTAAACATCTGCCCCGCGTTGAACAGGATGGATACAGACGTGAAAATCATGCTGACGTGATTGGCACAGTTCTCGCATTCGACTGAAACCAAAATCACATTATCTGCACGTCGATGAATCGTTGTGCGAGCGAACGGATTTCCGTCACAGAACCCGCGTGAAAAATTAAGGACCGAAGGGATTCTGCCGAATTTGCATATAGGTTCCGGTTGCAGCCGGCCGCCATTCAGGCAAAGTCGATAACACGGTGATCCGGTCTTTGATAATGACCGCACCCAGGGGGACAGCATGACCATGCACGTATCGCTCGACACGTCGACCACCGGCCCCGCGCCGCGCGGTCGCGGTTGTGCGAACGGCGTCCCGCCTGGAAGCGATCACCCTGCTTGAGCACAGCGGGTCCATCCCGCCTTGCCTCCTCCGCCAGGACGTGCGGAGGTCCACGGACGATCCCGGCGGAGCCGGGCCACCGCCCAACAGGTGTCCTGTAGCAGACAGGTAGAGGGAGACAATCGTCATGAACGCATCGATCCGCAAGTTCCTGAAGGAAGAAGATGGTGTCACCGCGCTCGAGTACGGGCTGCTGGCCGCTGTGATTGCGGGAGTGCTGATCGCACTGGGCAGTACGCAGATCCAGACATTCTTCAGCACGCTCTTTGAGAATCTCACCAAGCTTGCCAACAAGGCTTCAGGCAGCACGCCCGCCTGAGCCGCCTCCTGGATTGGATCAGGGACAGCAACTGCTGAGCGTCCACTGACGGGCGACGGAGTGTGCGATGACACTGCTGGGTTTATTGGCCATCGGCGTATGCCTGCGGATCGCGATCAGCGATCTGTACGCCCGGCGGGTGCCCAACGCCTGGCTGCTGTCCGCATGCGCGATCACCGTTGTCGTGCTCATCGCCGGACAGTTCAACGCGCCGCGCCTGCCGTGGGCTTCCCACGTTGCCGGCGCGGCGCTCGGCCTGGTCGCATTGCTGCCGTTCCATGCGTTGCGCTGGATGGGCGCCGGGGATGTCAAGTTCTTTTCCATGCTGGGATTGATGCTGGGCTGGCAGACACTGCTGCCGATCTGGATCGCGGCCAGCCTCGCAGCGGGCGCACATGCCGCGTTGGTGCTGGCGTCACGCCGGGTGGGTCCAGTACTGCCCGTCGGCCTGCAAGCCCAGCTGAACCGGGCCAGTTCGCAGTGGCATTCACACCCGGCGCTGCGCGACATGCAGAACGCCCGCCAGGGACGCCATGGCATTCCCTATGCAGCCTACCTGGCCGTGTCGGCCATCGCCTGGATCCTCATCACTACGTATGGAGGTGTGCCATGAACACCCCCAACCCGCGCCGGCAACGTGGTGCGGCCAGCATCGAGTTCGCCTTGATGCTCATGCTGGGCCTGCTGCCACTGCTGCTGTTTACGTTCTCCGGCGTGATGATCATGGCGGCCCAGCAGACGCTGGCAACCGCTTCGGCCGAGGGTGCGCGCGCATCGCTGCGCTATGGCAGCGCCAATGAACGTCGTACCGCGGCGTGTATTGCGGCGCGCAGCTCGATGCAGTGGCTGCTGAACTTCTCCGGGCAGTCCGTCGACTGCAGCAATGGGGGAAGCAACGCCATCCTGGTTTCCGCGCAGGCGCCCTGCGCCGGACTGGCCAGCGCCCAGTGCATGACCGTGACCGTCAGCTACGACTACGCAAGCCATCCCTTCCTGCCCGGCACCGCCACGCTCTACAAGTGGGTAATGCGGGCTCCCATCCGCAGCGTGGCGGTCGCGCAACTCGACCTCGGCAGCGGCAACTGACGATCGCTACAGGAGACGGTTCCATGCTCAAGTTGACCCGCATCGCCGCCGTCGCCCTGATCGGGTTGGCCGTGCTGCTGGCGGTCATCGCCCTGATGATCGGGCGCAGGCAAGCCGCGCCGGCCACGGCTGCCCCGGCCGCGCAGAGCGAAGCCCAGGCAATCACCGTGGTGGAGGCGGTGGCGCGACTGCCGGCCGGCGAACCCATTTCTGCCAATGGACTGCGCCTGGCGCAGCGCAGCGCCCCGATTGCCGGTGCCGCCTCCAGCATTTCCGCCGTGGTGGGAAAGGTGCCGGTGCAGGACATTGCCGAAGGCACGGCAATCAGCAGCAATGCGCTTGCGCAGGGATTCTCGCTGCAGCTGCGCCCCGGAGAGCGCGCACTCGCGGTACCGGTTGACGAGTTGGTGGGTGCCGGCAACCGCATCGTGCCGGGCGATTTTGTCGACGTGTTCCTCAACCTGCGCAACGCCCAACCCAACGCCAGCGGGCCGGCCGATGCAGCACAGACGCGCCTGCTGTTGTCGCGCCTGCGCGTGCTCAGCTATGGCCAGCAGGACATCGCCCTGGCCAACGCTGGCGCTGTCGCCAGCACTGAAGCCGATGCGCGCAACGATCCACGCGCCGCCGACATCACCGGAAGCAGCAGCACCCAGAGCACGGGCAGCGAGACCACCCAGCCGGCACGCAGCGCGGTACTGGCGGTACCGGTGGCCGACGCCAACCGGCTGTTGCTGGGTGCGCAGCAGGGCAAACTGTTCCTGGCCCTGCGCAACCCTGCCGATCCCGGCCAGCCCGATCTGGCGCTGTTCCCGCAGGCACGCGGTGTGATCGATCCGCTGCGGGGGCTGGATGCGGAACAGCAGCTTGCGCTGCAACGGCCGGAGAATCACGCCTACGCCGGCATCGACGGTGATGCATTGGCCGGCCGCAGCAACACGCCGGCCCGCAGCACCCAGGATGCCCCGGCACGCATACCCGCCCCCCGGCGCAGCGCCCCGCGCGCATCGGGTATCGAAATCATCCGGGGTGACAGCTCCGCCCCCCGTGGTTCCCTTTGACCTGCATCGAGCGCATCCATGACCGAACGTCGCCGCAGTCCACGCCCTTCCCCCCGCCAGCGCTGGCTGGCCCTGCTGCTGGTGCTGCTGGCACCGGCGACGAGCGTGGCCGCCGACGACCTGGTACTGCAGACGCGCGAGCAGCGCCCCTGGCCCCTGCCGGGTGACCTGGAGCGGGTGGCCATTGCCGACCCGGGCGTGGCCGATATCGTGATGCTGCGCGGCCAGCGCCAGGCACTGCTGGTCGGCAAGGCACCGGGCACCACCACGCTCCTGCTCTGGCACCGCAAGCAGGCCGAGCCACAGCGCCTGCAGGTGCGGGTACAAAGCGCGGTGCAGGGCGCGGCCGACGCGGGCGCGAACGGACTGGTGTTCACCCAGCAGGACAATCAGGGCCTGCTGCAGGGAAGCACCGACAGTGTGCTGTCGCACATGCAGGAACAGAAGACCGCCGCGATGGCCCTGGGCAAGGACGGACTGCTTGCCGACGCATCGACGGTAAGCAGCGGCGGCGTCGTGCAGGTCGAGGTCAAGGTGGTCGAATTCAACAAGACCGCTCTGAAGCAGATCGGCATCAGCTTCCAGAACCGCAATGGCAACTTCGCCTACGGATTCGCCCGCCCGGGCGGCCAGCTGCCGGGCAACACCGGCATCCTGCCCGGCATGCAGGAAGGCAACTCCAGCAACGAAGCCGAATCGCCCATTTCTTCGGCGTTCCGCCTGGTGTTCGGCTCGACCAAGGGCCTGTGGAATGCCGACGTCGACCTGCTGCAGAGCAATGGCATGGCGCGCGTGCTGGCCGAACCTACCCTCGTCGCATTGTCCGGCCAGAGCGCCAGCTTCCTTGCCGGCGGCGAGCTGCCAATCCTGGAGCCGCAGGGGCTGGGCACCACCACGATCACCTACAAGCCCTTCGGCATCGGCCTGACCGTGACACCGACGGTACTGGCGCCGAACCGCATCGCCTTGAAAGTCGCGCCGGAAGCCAGCGACCTGGACTACAGCAACGCCATCGCGCTCAATGGCGTGCAGATTCCATCGATCACCACCCGCCGCGCCGACACCACGGTCGAGCTGGGCGATGGCGAGAGCTTCGTGATCGGTGGCCTGGTCAGTTCCAACGTGGTTTCCAGCGTCGGCAAGATTCCGCTGCTGGGTGACCTGCCGGTCATCGGCTCGTTCTTCCGCAACTTCGACTACAAGCGCCAGGACAAGGAGCTGGTGATCATCGTCACGCCACGCCTGGTGAAGCCGCTGGCCCGCAACACCGAACTGCCACTGCCCGGCGACCGCGAAGCCAAGCCGCACATGCCCGAATGGGGCGCCTGGCTGCTGGGTCCAATCAGCCAGGACCCGGTACCCGGCTTCTCACGCTGATTCCATGATGCCTGCGATACCACGCCCATGCCCTACGCCACTGCCCAGCCGCTGCATCCGCAAGGACCGCCGATGAACCTGGTCCTGTACGGAATGGATCGCGAACTGCTGCCCCGGCTGGCGGCCAAACTGCCGCCGACCACCACCCTGCACTGGCAGGACAGCAGCGCCCCGACCTCCGCCCAGGACCTGCACCGCGGGCCGCAGAACCTTGTGCTGCTCGACTTCCGCCCCGAGCATGCCGCCGCCTCCAGCGTGCTGGCGCAGCAACTGCAACAGACAGAACCGGACCTCGCACTGGTTGCCGTCGGTGCCACCAGTGCCGGACAGGTAGAGGGCGTCGTCATCGCACTGCGGGCGGGCCTGCGTGACGTACTGGACCTGGACAGCGACAACGCCGGTGTCGAGGCCGCACTGCGTCGTGCCCTGTCACCACGACCAGCTGCCGCCGCGCAACACGCGCACAAGGCGCGCCTGATCGTCCTGCTGGGCGTGCGCGCCGGGGTCGGCACCAGTACGATGGCCGCGCACCTTTCGGTGCTGGCACAGCAGACCCGTGCGCTGGCACAGGGCGAGGCAGTGCAGCAGGACGGCCTGCTGATGGAACTGGCCCAGCCTTCGGGTGACCTTGCGCTGTACCTCAACCTGGACAGCCGCTTCCATTACGAAGACGCGCTGCGCAACGCCAGCCGCATCGACGCCACCCTCGCCCGCACGGCCATGGCCCGGCACGATTCCGGGCTGGTGCTGCTGGACCGCGCCAGCGGAAGCGACGCGGTGCCGCCGTCCGATCCGGGTGCGCTGCTGCAGCGCCTGCGCACCGTGTTCGCCAGCGTGCTGTGTGATGCCGGCGGCTGCCCGGTGCGCCAGCTGCCACCGCTGCTGCTGGACCAGGCCGACGAGATCTGGCTGGTCACAGATGCCTCGATCGCCACGCTGGTGTCGCTCGATCAGGCACTGAAGCACCTTGCCGGGCAACGCGAACGCGAGAAGCGGCTGCAGCTGGTGATCAACCGCCACGATGACAGCAGCGGAATGAGCCCGGAGCAGATTGCGCGCCGCTTCGAGGTGCCCCTGCTGGCCACGCTTCCCGAGCGCCCCCGCGTGCGCCTGTCAGCGAGCCAGGGCCACCTGCTGCTGCAGGATGCGCCGCGTGACCCCTATCTGCGTGCCCTCGCCCCACTGGTTTCGCGCCTGGACCCGGCCGCTTGCCGGGTGCAGGCGCAGGGCCTGCGGGAAAGACTCTCCCTTGCCCTGGGTGGATCGCAATGGAAGACAAGGTAACCCCTTTCCCGCATGCCGTTGCCCGGCCGGTGCTGCCCGAAAGCACGCCGGGCCATCAGCCGTTCGCGCAGACCGAGCAGTACCAGAAGGTGCTGTCGGCAGCGCATGAGCACCTGCTCAACAGCATCGAGGACGAGCGCATCGACATCGATTCCTGGGCGCCCGACACCATCGCCCGCTGGGTGCAGGTGCAGACGGTGGGCTTCATCCAGGAGTGGCGCATCCCGATCAACGAAGAAGAGATGCAGGTGGTCGCCGACGGCCTGGTCAAGGAGCTGACCGGCTTTGGCCCGCTGGACGACCTGCTGCACGACCCGTCCATCGAAGACATCCTGATCAACGGTTTCAAGGATGTGCATGTTTCCCAGGGTGGCCAGCTCAAGCGGGCCACCCAGCGATTCACCGACGATACGCACCTGCTGCGCATCCTGCGACGTATCCTGGCCCCGCTCGGGCGCCGCCTGGATGACTCCAACCCGATGGTCGATGCGCGTTTGCCCAACGGCGGCCGTCTCAACGCGATCATCTCGCCGCTGGCCGTGGACGGACCGATGGTGTCCATCCGCAAGTTCCGCAAGGATCCATTCACTCCCGATGAACTGCTGGCCAAGGGCACCTTCGACGAACCGATGCACGCCCTGCTGAAGGCGATGGTGCTGGGCCGCTGCAACATCCTGGTATCCGGCGGCACCAGCTCCGGCAAGACCTCGCTGCTGAACGCCCTGGCCAGCTACGTCCCCGCGAACGAGCGCGTGATCACCGTCGAGGACACCGCAGAACTTTCGCTCAACCACCCGCATGTGGTCCGCCTGGAAAGCCGCATCGGTGGCGCCGAAGGCCATGGCGCGGTGAGCATCCGCGATCTGGTCCGCAACAGCCTGCGCATGCGCCCTGATCGCATCGTGGTGGGCGAGGTGCGTGGCGCCGAGGTGCTGGAAATGCTGCAGGCCATGAACACCGGCCACGACGGTTCGATGGCCACCATCCACGCCAATTCACCACGCGACTGCCTGTACCGGATCGAGATGCTTGCTGGATTTGCCGGCTTCCAGGGCAGCGAGGACAGCCTGCGCCGGCAGATCGCCAGTGCCATCGACTTCATCGTGCAGATCTCGCGCCTGGGCAGCGGCCGCCGCGTGCTGGTATCGATCACCGAGATCACCGGTGTCAGCGACAACCTGATCACCACCCAGGAAATGTTCCGCCACGAACTGCAGATCGACGGCAACGGCAAAGAGATCGATCGCTGGGTCGGGCTGGGCTTCCATCCACACTCGCACAAGCTGGAGCCGTTCCGCCAACAGCTGCGCGAATCGCTCTACGGAGACTTCTGAGCATGGGAACCGGCGCGCTGCTGGGCATGTTGAGCATCATCGCGGTGCTGCTGGCGCTGGCAGCCTGGCTGTGGGGCACGGCCAGCAGCCGTGAACAACGCCAGGTTTCAATGCGGCACGCCGAGCAGCAGCTTTCGCGCGGAAGCGCCACGGGCGGGGCACCCGCCGGGCCGTCCGTCACCGCTGCCAACGATCCGGCGCGGCCCGCCAGCACCGGGCGCCGCGTGCTGCCGCTGGATGGCCTGCTGCAGCGCGCAGGGCTGCAGACCGGCTGGAAAATCCCCATCATGCTGCTGGTACCGGGGCTGGTACTGTCGGTGGTAGCGATGGCGCGGCTGGGCACCGCGTGGATGTTTCCGCTGACCCTGCTGCTGTACCTGCTTGGCTGCTGGCTGTGGGTGATGCGGCGGACCACGAAGCTGCGTGCGCAACTGCTGCATCAGCTGCCGGACTTCCTCGACAACCTGGTGCGGCTGACTGCACTAGGCAACAGCCTGCAGGCCGCGTTCCAGGTTGCGTCGATGCAGACCAGCGCGCCGTTGCGCGGGCTGCTGGACACCACGGTGCGCTTTGCGCGCAGCGGCATGGAGTTGGACCGTGCACTCGCGCAGGCCGCGCAACCCTATCGCATGGAGGTGCTGAAGGTGTTGTCGGTGGTGATCGGTGTCAGCGTGCGCATCGGCGGGCGCTCCGACCAGATCCTGCAGCGCATGGGTGATTTCATGCGCGACCTGGAACAGGCGCAGCAGGAGCTTTCGGCGACGACCTCCGAGACACGCATGTCTGCGTGGGTGCTGGGCCTGCTGCCACCGGCCTGCGCGGTGCTGATGGCGATCGCCAGCCCGGACTTCTTCCAGCCGGTGCTGCACGATCCGCTTGGCCACAAGATCCTGCTGCTTGCACTGGGCATGGAGCTTGTCGGCGGCTTCCTGCTGTATCGCCTGGCCAAATCGCTATGAACCCCCGCCCCGCCGGAGACGACCGATGAGCGCCAGCGTCTGGTTCGCCCTCTCCCTGCTCGTGCTGGCTGCCGGCATCGCCCTGCTGGGTATCGGCGGCTGGATACGCAGCCATCGTGAGCAGCGTACAACGGCCACGTTGAAGACCGCCCTGCAGCCGCGCGAGACGTCCCGTGACACCGAACCTGCACGGCACGATTCGCTGGGCTGGCTCGAACGCTTCGGCCGTGCCCTCAGCGGCGGCCGCCTGGAAACGGTATTGCTGGCCAATGAAGATCGGCTGCTGTTGGATCTGGCCGGGTGGAACACCCGTCGCGGTACGGCCATCTACCTCGGCCTGCGCCTGCTGCTGGCCGTGCTGGTGCTGGCACTGGTGCTGACATTCAGCAGCGTCACCGGGCTGGCCAGGATCATGGTGATCATCGGTGCCTTGGCCGCTGGACTGCTGTTGCCCAAATTCGTTCTCTGTTCCTGGGTGAAGCGGCGCCGGCGTGCAGTCGAAACCGAGCTGCCGCTGCTGGTCGACCTGCTGCGCCTGCTGCAGGGCGTAGGCTTCAGCATGGACCAGAGCCTGCAGACGCTCGGCGACAAGCTTCGCGATGCATTGCCGGTACTCGGCAGCGAACTTCAGGAGGCCAATGTCGCCTATACCCATGGCCGCACGCGCGCGCAGTCCCTGCGGCGGCTGAGCGAGGTCTATGCCGACGATGACCTGACCAGCCTGATGCAGCTGATCCTGCAGGTGCATGCCCATGGCGGTGCGGTGCAGGAGCCCTTGCGGCAGTTCAGCCTCCGCCTGCGTGAGCAGCGTCGCAACACGTTGAAGGAAAAGGTCGGCAAGCTCTCGGTGAAGATGACCGTGGTGATGATGCTGACCCTGCTGCCAGCGTTGATGCTGGTGCTCGCCGGGCCGGCGCTGGTCGCGCTGGCCACTACCCTGTCCAAGATGGGATCGCCCTGATGGCTGCCCTGCGCACTTCCTGCCTGATTGTTGCCCTGGCCGCCGTTGCCGGCGCCAGCGGCTGTGCATCGACCACACCGAAGTACCTGCGCGCGCCCAGCCTGGCCGCGCCCGAACCGGCGCCGCAGGACAGCCGCAATGCCTACCTGGAACTGATCGAACGCATGCAGCAGCAAGGCGCATGGTATGCCTCGCTCGCCCACGTCGACGCCTTCCGTCAGCGCTACGGCGATCCGCCGGCATTGCGTCTGCTGCAGGCCGACGCGCTGCGCGAGACCGGCCAGGCCGATGCCGCGATCGCACTGTACCGCGCGCTTTCCAGCGGCCCCCAGGCCGCCGCGGCCGCACATGGCCTGGGCCTGATTGCCGCGCGCCGCGACGACGACGCCGGCAGTGAGCAGGCACTGGCGCGGGCGACCGAGCTGCAGCCATTGAATACAAGCTATCTCGGCGACCTCGGCTATGCGCGGCTGCGCGCCGGACAGTTCGAGCGCGCGCGCGAACCCCTCGCCAAGGCGCTGGAGCTGTCGCCGGGCAATGCCAAGGCCACTGCCAACCTCGCGCTGTGGGCGGTGCTGCGTGGCGACACCACCACCGCCGAACGCCTCGCCCAGCAGGCCAACCTCAACGACGAGACCCGGCTCAGCATCCAGCAGCAGGCGGCGCAGATCCGTGCCCGCCTGCAGCAACGCCAGGCCGCATCGGCCGCTGCCGCAGCCGTGCCGGCCACCGCGCGTGCTCTCGCCAGAGATGCCGTCGGCAACCCGCCCGCCGCCACGCGACTGGCGGCGGAACCACGCCGCGACAGCCGCGACGAACGCGATCCGCAGCGCCTGCCGCCCTCGATGCTGGAACGCTTCAGCGCCTCCGACCATCCGAACGGAAACACACCATGACCGCGACGCCCCTGGCCCGACGCCTGCTGCCCGCTCTGATCTGCCTGCTGCCGGCCGCCGCAGTGCAGGCGCAGCAACAGCCGCTCACCGGACAGATGCTTGGCCGCAGCACACCGGCAGCGCCGGCTGCGCAGCCGCTGCAGTCCGAGTCATTGCCCGCCGTGGACCTGGCGGCCCGGCCCGCACCAGTGCCGCAGGCGGCGCCTGCCGCAGTGGACATCACCGACGGCAACGCTGCAACCGCGCGACCCGGCCGCAGCCAGATCGGTGATACCGCGCGCAACCTGTTCCGCCTGCAGGCGTCCGGACAGCAGGCCGGGCAGCACCTGCCGATCCTCGGCGACCAGGCGACGCTGAGCTACGCACGCTACATGAAGAGCTTCGAACACGAGATCCCGGACTTTTTTGAAACCGATGTCGCCAAGTCCAAGGGATCATCCTCATCCGGACGCTGAGGTAGGCCATGAAACGCCCACGCCAGTTCAGTTTCAGCCGCGCACGGGGCGGCATGTCGATCACCATGATGCTGGTCATGCTGGCGTTGCTGGCGATGCTGGGCCTGATCGAGATCGGCTACCTGTTCTGGGCCAAGCGCGATGCGCAGAAAGTTGCTGATCTGGCCGCACTGGCCGGAGCGCAACGACTGGAGCTGTGCACCTCGGACAACAGCGACAACAGCGCTGCGCGGCACAGCGCACTCACCCAGAACACGTTCGAAGGGAGCCTGCAGATCCGCTGCGGCAACTGGAGCGCCAACCGCACCACCGCCAACCGCTTCGTCACCACCATCGATGCCAGCAACCCGCGCAATGCCGTGCAGGTCGTCGCGCAGCGCAGCGTGCTGCCGTTCTTCGGGCAGAACACCACCCTGCCCACCGTCAGCGTGGAGGCCGTGGCCCGCCGTTCCGAACCGACTGCGGTGTTCGCGGTCGGTTCGCAGCTACTGCGCACCAATGGCGACTCGGTACTGTTGTCGACCCTGCGCCTGGTCGGCCTGGATGTGACCAACGCCACCGTGCTCTCCTATGACGGCCTCGCCCAGGCCAACATCACGCCATCGGGCCTGCTCAAGGCGTTGAAAATCCCGGTCAGCGCCAACCTCAGCGTGGCCGACTTCAACCGCCTGCTGTCGGTCAACAAGGTTTCGCTGGCGCAGCTGGTCGACGCCACCGCCACCGTGGTCGGCCGCGACTCCACGGTGGGCGTGCAGCTGCGCGCCCTGTCCGACCTGGTTGCCACCCAGCTGGACATCAACAAGCTCAACATCGTGCTGGGCAGCCAGTCCGGCGGCGGCGGCCTTTTCGCCGAAGTCGTCTCGCCCGACGGCACGGTCGGCAGTGCACTGGAGTCACAGATCAACGTGCTCAACCTGATCAACACTGCGATCTCCATCGCCAACGATGGCAACGGCGTGGCGGTCAAGGGGCTGGACCTGCTGGGCATCAAGATCCAGGCCGGCGTGGTCGAGCCGCCATCGATCGCCATCGGCGGTGTCGGCAGCCGCGCCTACAACGCGCAGGTAAGGCTGGTGGCAGACGTGGACAGCAACAACCTGTTCGCACTGGGGCCACTTCTGAACCTGCTGGGCACGCGCCTGCACCTGCCGCTGCATGTCGATGTCGCCAACGGAATGGGAACGCTGACCGGAATCCAGTGTGGCGCCAATCCACCCAGGGCCACCATCCAGGTGGATTCGTCGGTCCTGCGGGCCTGCGTCGGCAACGTCGATCCATCGCAGCGTTTCTCGAAGAACAATGTCTGCGACGCGACGCTGAACAACGAACAGCTGCTGAAACTGCTCGGACAACCCCTGATCAACGACAAGATCACGCTGCCGGCCCTGACCAGCTCGCAGAACCTCACCCTGGCCGCTGGCGAAACCGGCTCGACGCGCATCAATCCACTTGCTCTCGGCAACGCAGTATCCGACCTTGTCAATGAGCTGCTGCGCGTGCTGTCGGGCATGCTCAGTTCACCCAAGCAGGGCATGAGTGCCAACGACACAGCCAAGGCCCTGGCCGACCGTTACCTGCAGGCCACCTTCCCGCCGAACACCCGGTATGAGGTGGACAAGTTGATTCCACTGCTGCGCGATGGCGACGCCAGCCGGCAACTGGCCCCGCTCAACAGCTGGACCGTACCCGGAGGCCTGCCCTACGCCTGTGGCCTGCTGAACCTGTCCACCTGCCACAAGGACGGTCCGGTCTGGGATGCGTTCAAGGTGACGGTCACCGGTCAAGGACTGGGCGTGCTCGATGGACTGCTCGGCTCGCTGGTGGGCGGCCTGCTGATCAACCGCTGCGACAGCCTGCTGGGCAACCTGATCGACTACAACGGCTGCGTGCGCAACAACCTGGCCTCGTACATACAGACCGCGCCGGCCGGGTTCCTTGACGGCACCGGCGGCACCGGCGTCACCAACCCCGATGGCACGGTCAGCTGCAGTGGCCTGCTGTGCACGCTGCTGAAGCCGATCCTGTCCGCCTTGCGCCCGGTCCTCAACAGCGTCGGCACCTTGCTGACCAACCTGCTGGCCAGCGTGCTGGGCCTGGAGCTGGGGCGCACCGACGTCAACGTGCAGTCGATCCAGTGCAGCGCCGCACAGCTGGTCTACTGACCCGTGACGGGCGCCCTTGGCGGCGCCCGCGCACATGCTAGACTCCCGGCGGGGAACCACTTTCATCTCAACCCACACTCATCCGTGGATGGTCTAGACATGCGAGAAACTTCAGGGGGCGCGGTCTTCGCCCGGCGCGCGTACGGCGCGGCACTGCTGGCCGTGAGCATGATGCTGGTGGCACCAGCGGCGATGGCTGCCCGTGGCGACCGCGAAGCTGCCGCAGAGCCGGCCGCTCGTAGCGCACCGGTGGTGCGCAATACCGTTGACGAGCTCAAGCAGCTGATGGATGCCCGCCAGCTGACCGAGCTGCGCACCACCTACAACGGCAATTACGGCGCCAGCCTGCTGTTCAACGCCAACACCCTGACCTACTACGTCGCCCTGTTCCAGGAGAAGAATTTCTGGCGGGTGATCAAGACTGACGCCGTCGACAACGCCGAGCGTGTCTACCGCACCTTCGCGCAACAGTCCGAGCAGCTTGCCCAGGTCTACATCGACACCACCCGCCTGGAAGCCGGCAAGCGCTATACCGAGCGCCTGGTGGCCTACAACGAGGAACGCCTGCGCACCCTGCAGCAGGAAATGGAACAGCAGCAGGCGCAGTCGGCCCAGGTCAGCGCGGCCCTGCAGCAGGCCCAGCAGCAGGCAGTCAGCCTGAGCAGCGACGTGCAGAGCACGAACAGCCAGCTGGACGCCCTGCAGCGCCGCATCCAGATCCTGCAGGCCGAACAGGGCAACCCGGAGCTGAGCCTGCCCAAACCTGACAGCGTGCCCTCGCCGGCACCGGCGACGGCCAGCGACGGTCGCTGAGGTCCGGCACCTGGCATCTGCTCTCAACGGCGCCCTTGGGCGCCGTTGTCGTTTCTGGCACCTGGATTCAACGGCAAGCGTCATGCACCGCATCATCCAGCTGCCGCCGCTGTACGAAGTCCAGGCGCTTGGCCTTGGCGAGCACCTTCCCGCGTTGCTGCCGCGCGTGCTCACAGGCGGCGGGATCGGTGCTGATGGGTATCAGAGCGGCCCGCGCACGCCCCTGCTGCACCACACGCGGACGGCTTGAGGCCGAGCTCGCTGGCTTGGCCACGGTCGCACCTGTCGAAGGCGGCTCCGGCGGCACCTCCCAGCGCCATTCCGCACGCCCCTGGCACGGCGTCTGCTGGTAGACAGGATGCGGCCCGTCCACGCATTTGTAGACGTTGGTCCGGGCGTGCGCCGCCGTGGTCAGCAGCAGGCACACCCACAGGCTCCAGAACGCATGCGACATTGCAGGCTCCTCGACAGGGCAGCCGCCATCGTCAATGCCGGAACGGCTTCGTGCCAGAGCGATATGCGTCACATCCCGCGCAATCCAGCACAGCCGTGCAAGTCGCCGCTCTGGCGCTGCGCTGTACTGCCGGAGGCACCGGCACAACTGCCAGTGCCTTCCCTCCCTTCCGCCAAGGAAACCGCAATGAGCAACTTCGTCACCGTCGCCGACGGCGCCCGCATCTTCTACAAGGATTGGGGTACCGGCCAGCCGATCGTGTTCGCCCACGGCTGGCCGCTGTCGTCCGATGCCTGGGACCCGCAGATGCTGTTCATGGGCCTGAACGGCTTCCGCGTGATCGCTCACGACCGTCGCAGCCACGGCCGCTCCAGCCAGACCTGGGACGGCAACAACATGGACACCTACGCCGATGACCTGGCCGCAGTGATCGAAGCACTGGACCTGAAGGATGCGATCCTGGTCGGCCATTCCACCGGTGGCGGCGAAGTCGCCCACTACATCGGCCGCCACGGCAGCAAGCGCGTGGCCAAGGTGGTGCTGGTCGGCGCGGTGCCACCGCTGATGCTGAAGACCGATGCCAACCCGGCCGGTACGCCGCTGGAGGTGTTCGACGGCATCCGCAAGGGCACGGGCGGTGACCGCTCGCAGTTCTTCAAGGACCTGACCACACCGTTCTTCGGTGCCAACCGCGATGGCAATACCGTCACCCAGGGCATGCGTGATGCGTTCTGGCTGCAGGGCATGCTCGGTGGCGTCAAGGGCCAGTACGACTGCGTGCACGAATTCTCGGAAGTGGACTACACCGAAGACCTGAAGAAGATCGACGTGCCGGCGCTGGTGGTACACGGCGATGACGACCAGATCGTGCCGTTCGATGCTTCGGCCAAGCTGTCCTCGCAGATCATCAAGGACGCCGAGCTGAAGGTGTACACCGGCGCGCCGCATGGCCTGACCATCACCCACGCCGACCAGTTCAACGCCGACCTGCTGGCGTTCGCACGCAAATGATGTCCCGCGGTGGCGCCCCAGGGCGCCGCCGCTCCTTCGGTAGTGCCGGCCGCTGGCCGGCAACCCGATCATCCATCGTGATCACGCGCAACCGGCCAGCGGCCGGCTCTACCACCTGCGGGTCAGATGTCGGTGTGGTGATGCGGCACGGCGGCAGGCAGCGGGTCATGCCCACCCACGAAGTGACGTACCACCGGTGCGCGCTCACCGCGATGCAGTTCCCGCAGCACTTCCTGGATCGCCTTGTCGTCGGCGGTGATGCGCTCGTGCTGGCGCAGGTGCTCCAGCCACGACGGGGTCACGAAATACTCCAGGTGGATGCCCGGGCTGGCCACATCCTCGACCACGCCCCAGACCACGGCCCCATCGCGGCGGCGGATCGTGCCCAGCGCGCGCATCTGCGCCTGGAACGCGGCACGATCAGCATCGTCGATGCGGTACTCGATGGTGACCAGCACCGGGCCGCGATCATTCGACACCGGCACCGACAGCTCTGGTGCCGGCCAGTGCCCGGCCGGACGCAGGTTCAGGTCTTCGGTACCGGCGATGCGCACACGCCACACCAGCAATCCGCCGATCACCGCACCTGCGGCAGCCACCAGCAGCGCCAGCTCCGGCGAGGTGCGCTGTGCGAGCGCGCCCCAGCTCAGGCCACCGGCCGCCATGCCAGCGGAGAACACCATGATGTACAGCGCCAGTGCACGCGCACGTACCCATGCCGGAACCGCAGTCTGCGCAGCGATCTGCAGCGACGACAGCACGGTGATCCACGCAAATCCATTGACCAGCATCACCGCCGGAAGCACGTACCAGCTGCGGGTCAGCGCCAGCCCGACCAGGCTCAGGGCCAGCGACAAGGTCGCCAGCAGTACCAACAGGTCACGATCCAGCTGCGCACGCAGCTTCGGCAGCAGCAGCGCACCGCCCACTGCGCCGATGCCGATGCAGCCCAGCAGCATGCCGTACTGCCCCGCCCCGCCATGCATCTGCCCACGCACCACCACCGGCAACAGCGCGTTCATCGCCGCGGCAAAGAAGAAGAAGCCGACCGACTTGATCAGCACCGCCTGCAGCCGCCCGGCGCGGCTGGCGTAACGCAGGCCCGCCTTCAAGCCGGCACCGAAACCTTCCGGTGGCAGCCTGGACTGCTTGGGATCACGCGTCCAGCCCCACACGACGAACAGCATCGCGGCGAAGGTGATGGCGTTGAAGCCGAATGCCCACACCGCACCCAGCTGCGCCACGATCACGCCACCAATGGCCGGGCCGATCGAGCGCGCGATGTTGATGCCGATCGAGTTCAGCGCCACCGCCGAGGCCAGCATCGGCTGCGGTACCAGCTCGGAGACAATGGCGGCCTGCGCGGGCATTGCCATCGCCGCACCACAGCCCATGCAGAAGGTCAGCAGCACCAGCAACTGCGGGGTCAGCATGTCCATCGCAGTCAGCGCCGCCATCGCTGCCGCGACCAGCAGCATCCAGCCCTGGGTCGCCAGCAGGTACCTGCGGCGATCAACGATGTCGGCCAGCGTTCCGGCGGCCAGCGCCAGCAGCACGATCGGCACCGTGGTGGCCGACTGCACCAGGGCCACCATCAACGGCGAACCGGTGCGTTCGGCCATCACCCAGGCGGCGGCTACATCATTGACCCAGGTGCCGATGTTGCTGGCCAGGATTGCCAGCCAGATCGAACGGAACATCTGGATCTTCAGCGGGGACCAGGCGCCTGCGGCCTGTGTGGAGTGTTGCGACGCGGTTGCGTTCACCATTGCCATGCTCCAACGATCGAGGCGAACAGCGTGTCCTGGCCTCCGGCCTGCTTCAGTGCAGGACCGGCGTCGACCCAGGCCAGCTGCAGCTGCCATTGCCAGTGTTTGCTGGCCTGCCAGCGGGTTTCAGATTTGTACTGGGTGCCGATGCGGCGCGCGCCACCGGCGCTCCCCGGCAACGCCAGCAGCGGTGCCGGTGTGGTGTAGACCGCATCGGCACGACGCTGCTTCCACGCCATCTGTACGCCCAGTTCCGTGGTCACCGCATGATGCAGGCGCAGGGTCAGGGTCGGTTGCAGGTCCATCAGGTTGGCCGGGGCCAGCAGGCTGGCCTCGCTGAAGTAGGCCGATTTAGGGAACAGTGCATTGAAGGTTCCCAGGCGGCCGTCATGCAGCTTGCCGTCGCCACTGGCGATATCCGCCTTCAGCCCCAGCCTCGGTTGCAGCGGCCGCTCGGTCCAGCGCCAGCCGGTGTCGGTGGCGAGCGTCCAGGCGCGGACATCCAGCGTGCCGGCAACCGTCTGCAGTTCACCGCCCTGCGCCACCAGCTCACTGTTCCAGTCCAGCAGACCTGACTGGCCGAACCAGCGCGCACCGAGTGTCTGCCGGCGCTCGGTACCGGAGCCCGCCGCAAAGCGCGCGCCTTCACGACGGTAGTCCAGCAGGTACAGATCCCATTGCCCTGGGCCACGACCCCGCGCGGTGGTCGCATACGCGCCCCACAGGTGGGCACCGCGTTCGCCGCGGTCATCAAAGGCGCCGGGTCGGTTCTCCAGCGGTCGCAGCGCCATCAGGTCCAGCGTGCCGAGGCGGCCTTTCCAGCCTGCACGGGCGCCATCGAATGCCAGCCGGATGTTCGGCCCATCGCGCACCGACAACAGCCGCGAACTGCCATAGCCGGCTTCCTGCCGACCGAGTTGCAGATGGAACCCACCGCGCTGCCAGCGCCAGTAGGCCTGCTGCACGTCCAACGCGCCACTGTCGGTACGGCCCGGGCCGCCTGCCTTGCCATTCTCGGCATGCACGCCCAGCTGCAGCCGTGCCTGCCAGTTGTCCTCGACATAGGTGGCCGACGCCAGTGCACGCAGCAGGCCGTAGCCGTCTTCACTGCCGCCGATACCGAATCGGGCCGGGTCGTAGTACATCCCCCTGAGGCGCAGCGAGGCGTCCCATTGCAGTTGCCCGCCGCCCACGTCGGTGCAGCGGCCGGTGTCACAAGCCAGCGCCATCCATGGCATGGCCAGCAGCGCCAGGCTCAGAACGCGAAGCACGAGCATCCCATCGCACCCCAGAAGGCGCTCAGGTCGTCAGTGGGCGCCGCATGCAGCGCGGCATGGCCGTGAGCACCATGCGTACTGCAGGCCACACCGTGATGGTGGCGATGCGCGGCGGCTAACCCTGTGGCGGCACCGCCGACGTGGTAGCCACCGAAGCGGTTGACCGGCGACCAGTCCGGCATCGCCGGCGGCAGCTGCGGCGCGAGCCCTGCATAGTCGGCATCTGCATGCACGATGCGCCCGCCGACCACGGTCAGCACGCTGGTGATGTCGGCGATCTGCGCATCGTCGACGCGGAAGAAGTCGGCCGAGAGCAGGATGAAATCAGCCAGCTGGCCGGCTTTCAGCGTGCCCTTCACCGCTTCGTCGCCGGAGAACCAGGCGCTGCCCTGGGTCCACAGGCGCAGCGCCTGTTCGCGCTCGAGCAGGTTCTCATCGCCATACAGAGCCAGCCCGCCCACGGTGCGCCCGGTCACCAGCCAGGACAACGCCACCCACGGGTTGTAGCTGGCCACGCGGGTGGCATCGGTACCGGCACCGACCGGCACGCCTTCGGCCAGCATGCGCCTGACCGGCGGCGTGTGCCGCGCAGCCTGCACACCGTAGCGCTCGACGAAGGCTTCGCCCTGGTAGGCCATGCGGTGCTGCACGGCGATGCCGCCACCCAGCGCACGGATGCGTTCGATGTTGCGCGGGGTGATGGTCTCGGCGTGGTCGATGAACCAGTGCAGGCCATCGAACGGCACCTCGCGGTTGACCTGTTCGTACACATCGAGGATGCGGGTGATGCTCTCGTCGTAGGTGGCGTGGATACGGAACGGCCAGCGTTTCTCGACCAGCAGCTTCACCACGTCGTGCAGGTCGGGCTCAAGCTCCGGCGGCAGTTCCGGGCGCGGCTCGTTGAACAGTTCGAAGTCGGCCGCAGAGAACACCAGCATCTCGCCAGCACCATTGTGGCGCAGCAGGTCATCGCCCTGGCGCGGCTGCAGGATTTCACTCCAGCCACGGAAATCATCCACTTCCTTGCCCTTGTTCTGGGTGAACAGGTTGTAGGCGATGCGCACTGTCAGCTGGTCATCGCGGTGCAGCTGCTCGATGACCTGGTAATCCTCGGGGTAGTTCTGGAAGCCGCCGCCAGCGTCGATCACCGAGGTGACGCCAAGCCGGTTCAGTTCGCGCATGAAGTGGCGCGTCGAGTTGGCCTGGTACTCGATCGGCAGGCGCGGGCCCTTGGCCAGCGTCGCGTAGAGGATCAGCGCATTCGGCTTGGCCAGCAGCAGCCCGGTCGGGTTGCCCAGCGAATCGCGCACGATCTGCCCGCCCGGCGGATCCGGCGTGTCCTTGCTGTAGCCGCACGCACGCAGCGCGGCGCGGTTGAGCAGCGCGCGGTCGTACAGGTGCAGCAGGAACACCGGCGTATCCGGCGCGATGTCGTTGAGCTCCTGCAGCGTCGGCAGGCGCTTCTCGTTGAACTGTGCGGCGGTGAAGCCACCGACCACGCGCACCCACTGCGGTGCAGGGGTGCGGTCGACCTGGGCCTTCAACATGTCCAGGGCGTCGCCCAGCGAACGCAGGCCGTCCCAGCGCAGTTCAAGGTTGTAGTTCAGGCCACCACGGATCAGGTGGGTATGGCTGTCGTTGAGGCCGGGCAGCAGGCGCCTGCCCTGCGCGTCGATCAGCGTCGCTTCATTGCCCCAGCCGCGCATGATCTCCTCGTCGCTGCCGACGGCGACGATGCGGCCCTCCTGCACGGCCAGTGCCTGGGCGTGCGGCTGCTGAGGGTCGAGGGTGGTGATGCGGGCATTGCGGATGACCAGGGTGCTCATGCGACGCTCCTTGGAAGTGGAATCGAGTGCGGCAGCGGCACGACCGGCCAGGCCGAGCGCAACCGCGGCGCCGCTGGCCAGCATCACGGTGCGGCGGCCGTGGTCGAGGGGATCGTGACTCATGCGAGGTCTACCGGAAGGCGATGGACGTCCAGTGCCCAGGTGCCGGGCCCGGCCAGCGCGATGGCCAGCAGTACCGTGGTCCACATCAACGGGTACTCACTGCCACCGCGCATCCAGAACCAGCCCCTGGGCAGGGCCAACAGCACGGTGAAGCCGATGAAGGCGGCCGCTGCAAGCGCGGCAATGCGGGTCTGCCATCCCAGCAGCACGGCCAGCCCGGACAGCACCTGCAACAGGGCCAACAGCAGCGGCAACGGCGCCACTGCCGGCAGCCCGAAACCGCGCAGCTCGGTGGCGAAGCCGGCCAGCCCCGGTCCGCCGAACCAGCCAAACAGCTTGCCCAGCGCGTGCGGCAGCAGGAAGCCTCCTGCCGCCACGCGCAGCATCAGCAGGGCCAGGTCAAGGCCATGGCCGGCCAGCATGCTCAGTGCCCGCCTTCCTGCGCGCCGAACATGCGCTTGGCATACTGGATGCCGATGCCGTAGCCGCCGGCGTGGTCGCGGGCGATGCCGGTGGTCAGGTCGTAGGTTTCACCCCGCGCCCAGTCGCGCTGCAGCTCGAGCAGGTACTGCACGCTGGTCATCGGAACCGCGCCGGCCTGCACCATGCGGGTGATCGCACGCTCGTGCGCTTCTTCGCTGACATCGCCACAGGCATCGGTGATCACGTAGACCTCGAAGCCCTGCGCCAGCGCAGACAGCGCCGGACCGACGATGCAGACACTGGTCCATAGGCCGGCAAGCACCAGCCGACGCTTGCCGATGCGGTTGATCTCGTCGATCACCGGCCGGTCTTCCCAGGTATTCATCGACGTGCGGTCGAACACCGGCTGGCCGGGGAAGATCTGCGGCAGTTCCGGGAACATCGGCCCGGAGAACGACGCTTCGGCGACCGTGGTCAGCACCACCGGCACCTTGAACCCCTTGGCGCCCTTGCTGATCAGCGACACGTTGTTGCGCAGCGTCGAGATATCGATGGTGTGGGTGGCGAACGCCATCTGTGACTGGAAGTCGATCAGCACCAGGGCATGGTCGGTGGGCGACAGCAGGGCCGGGGCGGGCTTGGCGGTGGCATGGGTCATGGATGGACTCCGTTGGAAACACGATCAAGGGGAAGCGACAGGGCGGCATCGCCGGCCAGGTACTGGCCGGGGCTGCAGCCGGTCTCCGCGCGGAAGCTGCGGACGAAGTGGCTCTGGTCGAAGAAGCCCAGCTGCTGGGCCAGGCACGCCATCGGCAGCTGCGCACCCGGCAGCAACTGGCAGGCGCGCTGGATGCGGCGGCGGCGCACATAGCGCAGCGGGCTGGCGCCGGTGCCGCTACGGAACAGGCGCACAAGGTGGAAGCGGCTGACGCAGGCGACGGCCGCCAGTTCGGTGACCCGCAGCGGCTGCGACAGATGCTCATCGACATAGCGCAGGGCGCGCTGCAGTGCGGCGGCCTGCTGCGGTGCCAGTGGCGCGGCGGGCGGATCGGGCGGAGTGACGGTGGCCATGCGGGGCGCCGCGAGGGGGTGCCCCATGGTGCGTGGCCGTTGCGCGATGCCCTACCCCCGTCGGTCGAGGCCGGCACCTACCCGAATGGGGGAGGCCGACGGCCGAGCAGGCGGCGCCCGAACAGGCACGCATCCAGTGAATAGGCCCCCGGCCCCACAAGCAGCAGCGCCGGCGGCAATGCCACCAGTGGCCAGGGCGCCTGCTGCGCGAACAGGCCCACGGCCGCAGTGAGCGCTGCCAGTGGCGTCAACATACCCAGTGCAAGCATGGCCGCTGCAAGCAGGCACAGCGCCGACCACCCACTGCCCTGAGCATCCGGCGCGCACAGCGCGGCGGTCACGCACAGCCGGAACCACAGCAGGCCGATGCCCGGCCCCCGATCAGGGAACATCACGAACAGGCGCTGCATGGCCAGGTTCCAGGAGGAGATGCCGGCGTGATAGCCGACCGCAGCGGCCACCGCCTACCCCGTTCGGGTCACCCCGGACTGCCCCGCACCTGCCAGAATGCGCGCCATGCGTGGCCGCCCCTTCCCGTTCCTGCGTTGCCTGCCGACGCTGCTGACGTGCCTGCTGCTGTTGACCGCCCTGCCCGCCCTCGCCGTGCAGCGCCCGCCGGTGAGCGGCGGGCTGCTCGATTACGAACATACGGCCTGGCGTGTCGGCCAGGGCGCCCCAGGCGATATATGGGACATTGCCCAGGACCGTGAGGGCCTCTTGTGGCTGGCTACCGGCTCGGGCCTGTACCGCTTCGATGGCCGTCGCTTCGAACGGCAGGCAGCGCCCGTCGGTGGCCAGTTCCCGTCCACCAACATGGTCACGCTGGCGCATGCCGCCGACGGCGCCCTGTGGATCGGCTACTTCCAGGCCGGCATCAGCCGCTTCGCGCAGGGACGGCTGCACAGCTACGGCCGTGAGCAGGGGGTGCCGGTAGGCGTGGTGCCGCGCTTCAGCCAGGATCGCGATGGCCAACTCTGGGCGGCGATCAATGGCGGGCTGCGCCGCTTTGACGGACACCGCTGGCAGCCACTGCCGGCCGCTGCCGGCCTGCCCGAGCACCGTGTGCAGTGGGTGCTGCACGACAGCCGGGGCAGGTTCTGGGTGCTGGCCGGCCTGAAGATCTGGATGCGCGCGGCGGGCCAGACCGCGTTCGAGGACACCGGCATCGCGGTCTCGCAGATGGCGACGCTGGCCGAAAGCCCGCAGGGTGAAGTGTGGCTGGCCGACCGGGTGCGCGGCACCTCGCCACTGGCGAACGCGCAGGGTCTGCTGGCAGACAGCGAACGTGAGGCGCGGCGGTTGCCGGAACTGGTTGCTGCGCGCCTGCAGTTCACTGCCGATGGCGCGCTGTGGGCCACGATGAGCCCGCACGGCGGCGTCGCCCGCATCACCTTCGACGGCACCCGGGCCGTGCGAATGGAACGCTTCGATTCGCCGCAAGGACTGACTGCCACATCGGCAGTGCCGATCATCGTCGATCGCGAAGGCAATCTCTGGGTCGGCACCAATCTCGGCCTCAACCGCTTCCGCGCACGCAGCGTGCACGCCCTGGTGGTCGGCCCGAGCGATCCCTACCGCTCGCTGGTACGGGCCAGCGATGGGCGCGTGTATGGCTATGGCGAAGACCTCAAGCCCTACGACCTGCGGCGCCCCCTGCTGGATGGCAGCGCCACGCAGCTGCAGGCCGCCGCTCGGCAGGCACCCACGCCGATCTGGCAGTTCGACTGGGTCAACCTCGCGCGCACGGTCGCCGGCCACACCACATTGATCCCGCTGCCGGCGCCGTTCACCGGGCAGCCGCTGCATGCCCTGTTGTTCCCCGATGACGGACAGGCCTGGGTCTGCGCCGGAGAACGCGGGGTGCTGCACTACCAGCATGACCAGTGGCAACGTGAAATCCGCCTGCCAGAGCAGGCCTGCTCATCGCTGGCGCTGGATGCCGATGGCCAGCTGCTGCTCGGCTATGCCGATGGCCGCCTGCGCCGCCTGGGTGCGAATGGCACCGAGAGCTTCGACTCCGGGGACGGCCTGTCGGTAGGGCCGATCACCGCGATGCTGCACCACCGGGACCTTCTGCTGATCGCCGGCGAGGCCGGGCTGGCAGCACGCCTGGGCAATGGCCGTTTCGTTCCGATGCGCACTGACATGGCCGGCGTACTGGAAGGCATCACCGGCATGGTCACCGATGCACATGGATACCTGTGGCTCAACGGCAGCCGTGGCCTGGTTCGCCTGGAAACCGGCCTGCTGCGCCGCGCCGTGCGCAGCGGCCTGCCGGTCATGCCACGCCTGTTCGACGCAGCTGACGGCATGCCGGGCATTGCCCTGCAGAGCGGACCGATCGCCACCGCAACGCTGGCCGACGACGGCCTGCTGTGGTTGGCCACCAACCAGGGCCTGGCCTGGCTGGACACCACCCGCTCGCATGTCAATACGACGGCTCCCAGCGTGCGCATCGGCGAGGTGCTGTATGGCAGCGAGCACGCGCCGCTACGCGATGGCCTGCGCCTCCCGGCCGGCACCAGCCAGCTGCAGATCGATTACGTGGCGCTGTCGTTGGCACGTCCGGAGCGCAACCGATACCGCTACCGCCTGTCGGGCGTGGATGACGGCTGGCAGGACGCTGGCAGCAGCACACGTGCGTATTACACCAACCTCGCGCCCGGCAGCTACCGGTTCGAGGTGGAAGCCGCCAACGAGGATGGCATCTGGAGCACCGCACCGGCCAGCCGCAGCTTCCGCATCGCTCCCACCTTCATGCAGACCCTGTGGTTCAAGCTGCTGTGCACCGCCGCCGTGCTTGCACTGCTGGTGCTGGCCGTACGCATCCGCAGCGGCCAGCTGGCAGCCTTGTTCCGCGCGCGCCTGCAGGAGCGCAACGGCGAACGCGAACGCATCGCGCGCGACCTGCACGACACCCTGCTGCAGGGTAGCCAGGGCCTGATCCTGCGCCTGCACGCGATCAGCCAGTCAGCGCAGACGCCGGAACCGGTGCGCAGCCAGCTTGAGTCAGCGATGCAGCTGGCCGAGCGCAACCTGGCCGAGGGTCGCGAGCGGGTAAATGCGCTGCGCGAGGCGCCGTTCGCGGGCCGCGACCTCGCTTCGGCGCTGGCCGACGTGCACGCCGAATACGCCGGGCATGGCATCAATCCCCTGCGCCTGACCGTGGAAGGCGCGACGCCACCGCTGCAGGCCGACGCGGCCGAGGAGGTGTTCCTGATCGGGCGCGAGGCCATCCGCAATGCGCTGCGTCATGCCAACGCCAGCGCCATCGAAGTGGAACTTTCCTACGGAACGCGCTGCTTCCTGCTGCACGTGCGCGACGATGGCGTGGGCATCACCCACGAAAATGCCGGCCATGGCCATTGGGGCCTGCAGGGCATGCGTGAGCGCGCCCAGCGCCTCGGCGCGGAACTGCAGCTGTGGACCCGCCCCGGGCTGGGTACCGAAGTCGCGCTGGCAGTTCCGGCCCGGCGGCTGTATCAGCGCCGCCGATCGCGTTGGCACTGGCCCTGGAGTAGAGAAAACCATGACTGAGTCCCCTGCCCCGATCGGCGTGCTGGTGGTCGACGACCACCCGCTGCTGCGTGATGGCCTGGCGGCACTGCTGGGCGCTCATGCCGACCTGCGCCTGCTCGGCGAAGCCGCCGATGGCGAAGAAGCCATCGCACGCTACCAGCAGTTGCAGCCTGACGTCGTGCTGATGGACCTGCAGATGCCCCGCCTGGATGGTGTGGAAGCCATCGTGCGGATCCGCGCGCTGGACCCACGCGCCCGCATCATCGTGCTGACCACCTATCGCGGTGACGTACGTGCGGTGAGGGCACTGCAGGCCGGCGCCAGCGCGTATCTGCTGAAGGACATGCTGCGCCACGAACTGGTCGACACCATCCGCATGGTGGCCGGTGGCCGCCGTGCGCCGATTCCTCCAGCGGTGGCCGCCAGCATCGCCGCGCATGTGATCGAAGACCGCCTGTCACCGCGCGAGACCGAGGTACTGCGGTACGTGGCCGGAGGGCTGTCGAACAAGCGCATCGGCGAGCGCATGCAGATTTCGGAGCAGACGGTGAAGGCGCACATGAAAAGCCTGATGGACAAGCTCGGCGTGGGTGATCGCACCCATGCGGTCACCCAGGCGCTGCGGCGCGGCATCATCAGCCTGGACGACAGCGGGCACGATTAGCGAGTGTTCGGCAGGGCCTGCAGCCCTGCACCCGCGGTAGTGCCGGCCGCTGGCCGGCAACCTCAACAGCAAAAGCGGGCTTTCCGTGGGATGGCGCGGCGGTGTCGGAGTGCGCGGACGCTGCAAGTACGTCCCTGTAAGCTTGGCAGCCGCATCCATGCGGCTGACACCCCGCACTCCGACACCGCCCCACCTCTGACAGATTCCGATGGCGGTTGGTAGGTGTCGACCGTGGTCGACACTTCTGTCAGATATCGAAATCAATCAGGGGTCAGATCCGTTTTCCGACGGAAAACGGATCTGACCCCAAGAGCCATTCCAACAGACCGCAGGAACCTGTCGAAGGCGGGGTGGGTCCGGTTGCGGGGGCGTGAGCGCCATGGGCCCGAGGCATGCCTCGCGCGGGTTGGGCAGGACGCCCAACCCCGGTCTTGCCGTGTGCGCAGGACAGCGCACACGAGCAAGGCGCGACCGAGCCTCCATGGGTGAGGGCGCTTCGCTTGCGAAGCATTGCTTCGCAAGCGCCCGAACGCACAGCCGCCAGCGGTTGGGCCGGACTGGGGATTCACGGCGTCCCCCGCAACCGGACCCACCCCGCCTCCCTACAGGAACCCCGCTGTTGCTGTTGCTGTTGCCTCCAGCAGGTGCAGGGCTGCAAGCCCTGCCAACCCCCCCCCCTACTTCAAACGCAGCAGCAGGCTGCTGCCCGCACACACCACCGCCAACCAGGCCACGCCGTGCCACCCCCACTGTGCCAGCGCCAGGCTGCCCAGCGCACCGCCGGCGGCCATGCCGATGAACATGCCGGTGAACAACAGCGCATTGAGCCGGCTGCGTGCCGGCGGTACCAGGCCGTAGACCAGGGTCTGGTGCGCCACCAGCGCCGACTGGAAGCCGAAGTCGAACAGCAGCGCACTCACCACCAGCAACGGCAGCAGCGCGGCGGCCGGCAACCAGGCTTCGGCCAGCAGCAGCCCGAAACCCACCAGCGCCACTGCGATCGCCAGCCGCGCCACCGCATGGCACCCCAGTCGATCAGCAAAACGGCCGGCAAACGGCGCGGCCAGTGCACCGGCCGCACCCGCAATACCAAACGCACCCGCCGCCGCACTACCCAGCCCCAGGCGGGCATGCAGCATCAGCGCCAGGGTCGACCAGAACGCGCTGAATCCCACGGCCAGCAGCGACTGGCTGGCCACCGCGCGGCGCAGCTGCGGCTGCTCGCGCCACAACGCCAACAACGAACCCAACAACGCCGGATAGCGCAGCGTGCTGGTCGGCGCGAAGCGCGGCAGCGCACGCGCCATCACCGCGCCCATCGCCGCCACCGATACCGCCGCCAGCACGAACTGCGTGCGCCAACCCCAAGCTTCAGCCACCACGCCACTGACCACCCGCGACAACAGGATGCCGAGCAGCAGGCCGGTCATCACCCGGCCGACGATCTGGCCGCGCTGCGCGTCCGGCGCCAGCACCGCCGCTGCGGGCACGATGTCCTGCGCCAGGGTGGCCGTCAGCCCGACAAGCAGGCTGGCCACCAGCAGGCCCGGCAGCTGCCCGGCCATTGCTGCTGCGCCCAGGGCGAGCGCCAGCAGCGCGGACTTCAACAGGATCAGGTGGCGGCGGTCAAAGCGATCGCCCAGCGGTGCCAGCAGCAGGATGCCCAGTGCGTAGCCGAGCTGGGTCAGGGTTGGCACCAGGCCGGCGGCGCGCTCACCTGCGTCAAGGTCCTGGGCTATCAGGCCCAGCATGGGCTGGCTGTAATACAGCGACGCGACCGAGAAGCCGGCACCGGCAGCCATTGCCAGCACCAACGGGGTGGAAGGCACGGTCGCCGGTGCGGCCGCAACAGACAGCGAGGGGGTAGACATGGGGGAGCCCGGATAGGAAGTGGGCGTATCCTGCCTGTATTCGCCAGACGTCTGTAGTAGGCTCTGGTACATATATTTCATACGCCACATGCATGAATGACCTCGCCACCGGCGCTGATCGCCTGGATCTGCTGCGCACCTTCCTGCGCATCGTCGATGCCGGCAGCCTGTCTGCTGCGGCCCTGCAGCTGGGCACCACCCAGCCGACGGTCAGCCGACGCCTGCAGGCACTGGAGCGACAGCTCGGCCTGCGCCTGCTGCAGCGCTCCACCCACGGCCTGCAACTGACCGAGGACGGCCTGCGCTGCCAGCGTCATGCACAACGCGTGGTCGACGAATGGGAGTCGCTGCAGGCCGAACTGAACGGCGAACCGGAAACGCTGCGCGGACGCCTGCGGGTGATGGTGCCGCATGCCTTTGGCCAGGCGCAGCTGCTTCCGACCATGCTCGCGTTCCTCGCCCAGCACCCACAGCTGAGCCTGGAGTGGATCCTGGAAGATCGTCGCCCGGATTTCATCGCCGAAGGCATCGACTGCGCGGTGCGTGTGGGACCGGTCGACGAACCGCGCATGGTGGCACTGCCGCTGGCCGAAGTGCCGCGCATCGTCGTGGCAGCGCCCTCGCTGGTGGACGCCACGGCGGTCAGTACGCCGGAACAGGCGCAGGCACTGCCATGGATCTCGCTGGTCACCTACTACCGCGAACGCCTGCTGCTGCATGACGCGCAGGGGCGCGCGCATACCCTTTCGATCAGCCCGCGCCTGCTCAGCGACAACCTGTTCGTGGTGCAGCAGGCTGCACGCGCCGGGTTGGGCGCAGCGGTGGTCTCGGCCTGGCTGGTGGCCGACGACCTCGCCCAAGGGCGTCTGGTGCAGCTGCTGCCGGACTGGCAGGCGCCGGCACTGCCGGTGCATGTCGTGTTTCCTGCCGCGCGCCAGCAGCCGCCGCGGCTGCGCGCCTTCATCGATGCGATGAAGGCCGCACTGCCGCAGCTGCATGGCATGCGGCCGGCACCGCGTTAGGTCATCGGCCGCATCATCCACGCATGGCGTGGATCTACTGCTGATCGCGGGTATGGATGCCCGTACGGCAACCGGTAGATCCACGCCATGCGTGGATTCCGCCCCGCCCCACCCTCAATTGGCCTTCGCCGCCTCGGCATTCCACGCCGCGACCTTGGCCTTGGTGTCGGCCAGCATCCTGTCCAGCGCGGCGCGGTCATACACGTTGCCGCGCAGGATCACGCTGTCGATCTTCTCGGTGGCGGCGATGTCCTGCAGCGGGTTGGCGGTCAGCAGCACCAGATCGGCAGCCTTGCCCTGCGCGACGCCACCGTAGCGGTCCATCTGGCCGAACCAGGCCGGGCCGGAACGGGTGGCGGCCGACAGCGCCTGCGGCGCGCTCAGGCCTTCCTTCACGAACAGCTGCAGCTCCTGGTGCAGGGCGATGCCCGGGAAATTGAACGAATTGAGGAAGCCCGCATCGGTACCGGCGATGATCGTCACGCCGGCCTCCTGCAGCATCGGCAGCACCGTGGCCACCTGGTGGTACTGCGCGTGGCGCGCTTCGATCTGCGCCGGCGTCGCCTTCGCCGCGCGGTCCACGCGCCACTGGTAGGTCGCGCGCAGGCCGGGGCCGATGTAGGCCAGGTACGGGTCGTTGGCGTGGTCATCCTGGTCAAGGAAATCGAGGATGCGGCCACCGTTGAGGGTCGGGGTCACGAACACGCCGCGCTTGGCGAAGTCACGGTAGGCGTGCATCGCGGTGTCACGGTCGAAGCTGGCGTCGAGGCGGCGATTGGCTTCGGCGCGGTCGATGCGGCCGGCGCCGAAGTCGGCGGCGATCTGCGCTTCATCCTTGCTGCCGGCCTTGAATGCGTAGTCCAGATGCTCGATCGACGCCAGGCCGGCATCGACCGCCTGCTCCACGGTCAGCGCCATTGGAATGTGGCCCGAGGCCTTGAAGCCGGCCTTTCGCGCCGCACCGGCCGAGTACAGGAACAGTTCCGGCTTCAGCGTGCTGTCGGTGATCTTCACGAAATCGACCCTGTCGTGCTGCAGTCGGGTGATCGCCTTGTCGACGTCGGTCTCGCTGCCCACTTCGATCGTGCCCTTCCACACCGGCTTGATGCCCTCGATCTTCGCGCCGGAACTGAGCAGGCGCGGGCCGAACAGCGTGCCCTTGGCGATTTCGCCACGCCACTGCAGCACCTGCTCGGGCAGATCGCCGGAACAATCACGCACGGTGGTGATGCCGTGCGCGATGTACAGCGGCAGCAGTGCCTTGTTCTCTTCGATCAGCGCCGGGCCACCGCCGAAATGCACGTGCATGTCCCACAGCCCCGGGATCAGGTACTTGCCCTTGGCATCGATCTGGCGGGCCGCGCTCCACTGGCTGCGCAGCTGCGCATCTGGACCGACGGCGACGATGTCCTCGCCGCGGATCACCACGCTCTGCCCGGCCAGGATGCTGGCGTGCTCGACATCGACCACGGTGGCATTGCGGATCAGCAGGTCGGCGCGCTCGGCGGCAGACGCCGACAGAGGTGCTACCGCAAGGAGGATGGCAAGGGACAGCGGACGGGAACGGAACATGGACAGCATCCTGATGGGCACGCCCAGCGTGCGGGTGGAAGGGGTTTGCATTCAGCGGAGCGCGCCGTGCTGGCGCAGCAGGGTCTCAATTCCGGCATAGCCGCGCTGGTGTGCGTGCGTCAGCGGCGTCACGCCATCGCCGTCGGCAAGCTCCGGGTCGGCACCTGCCTCCAGCAGCAGCTGCACGATCTGCACGTGGCGCGCACCGCCATCGCCGAGCAGGATCGCTTCCAGCAGCGCGGTCCAGTGCAGGCGGTTGACATGGTCCACCGCCACACCGGCCCGCAGCAGCGTGCGCACGGTGGCGACGTGACCGCGCTCGGCGGCCGGAATCAGCGCGGTGCCGCCATAGCGGTTGGTGCTGCGCAGGTCGGCGCCATGCGCCAGGGTCATCGCCAGGATCTCATCCAGGCCGCGCGCACCGGCGTACAGGTAGGCGCTGTCCTGCATCGCGTCCTTGGCATTGACGTCGGCACCGGCTTCGATCAGCGCACGCGCGGCCTCCACGTTGTTGCCATGCGTGGCCAGCAGCAGCGCGGTGCGGCCCTGGCCATCGCGCGCCTCCAGCGTGGCGCCCTCCTCGATCGCCTGTCGCACCGCATCGGCGTCGCCGCGGCTGGCAGCATCCCGCAGGCGCGCGTCTGCGTCGGCCCGGGACATGGCGGTGCAGGCGGGGGTGACCATGGCCAGCAGGCACAACAGCAGCGCGCGCGCGAAGGGCGCAGGCCAGCCAGCGGAATGATGGACGCGCATGACAGTATCTCCTCGTGTCCGTCGCCACGGAACGCCGTGCGACGGTAGCAACAGCCGCGCATTGCCGGCCCCTGCCCCGCATGGTAGAAGTCGGCCTGGGTATCCAGAAGTGAAATGTTCAAATGCAAGACAGTGCCAAATCGAATAGAACCCTGTTCGAACTGGACCTGCTGCGGGCGCTGGTGATGGTGGCCGACTGCGGCAGCTTCACCACGGCGGCCACGCGCCTGCATTCGACCCAGTCCACGGTCAGCCAGAAGGTGCGGCGGCTGGAGGAACTGGCCGGGCATCGCCTGCTCGAGCGCGGCCATCGCGACGTGCACCCCACCGATGCCGGCCACACCCTGCTCGGCTACGCGCGGCGCATGCTCGACCTGAACGAGGAAATGGCACAGGCGCTGGCCGGCGCGATGGTGGAGACCGCGGTCCGCATCGGCGTACCGGAGGACTTCGTCAACCCGCAGACCACCCGCATGCTGGCCGCCTTCAGCCGCCGCCACCCGCAGGTGAAGCTGGAGATCAGCAGCGGCCTCAGCCGTGACCTGGCGCAGGGCTTCGACCACGGCGAGCTGGACCTGGTGCTGGTCAAGCAGCGCCGCAACAGCCGCCAGGCGGTGCATTGCCGGCGAGAGCCGATGCACTGGATCGACAGCCTGCGCAGCAGCTGCCTGCAGCAGGACCCGCTGCCGCTGGTCACGTTTCCGCCGCGCGGCCTGTACCGCGACGAGATGATCCACGCCGTGGAAGCGCTGGGCCTGCGCTGGCGCATCGCCTTCACCAGCTCATCGCTCAGTGGCATCCAGGGCGCCGTGGCCGATGGCATCGGCATCAGCCTGCTGCCGCGCCGCGCGGTCACGCGCGAGCACCGCATCATCGATGGCGAGCGTGGGCTGCCGGTGGTCGACAACTACGAGATCGGCCTGCTGCATCGTGCCGACGCCGATGATGCGGTGCGGGCACTGGCCAGCGAGCTGTGGCGGCAGGTACAGCGCGAACCGGACTGACCACAGTAGATCCACGCCATGCGTGGATGGAAACGACCCTCCGGCATCGGAAAGGGCGCTCGTGCGCCAGCAAATGCACGCTTGTCGCAAAAGGCCCACCGATGGCGTCCCCGAAGTCTGGACGATAGGGTGGAACGCCCTTCTCCGGATTACCCCGCCTATGACCAGCACGTACCAGGTTACTTTGACTCCTGCTCCGAAGGACGAAGCCGACATGCGGTTCGATCCGCTGCCACCTGCACTCATCGCGCACATGCAGCAGCAGCGTGCACAGGTTGCTGCCCTTGTCGCATCTGCGTTCCCCACCGTGTCTGTTCAATGGCCGCTGCTGCCGAGCACGCTGCAACGCGTAGTCGATGCAGAGCTGATCGATCACGATGATTGTGACGGCTGGGAAGCACTGGGGGTCGCATTCGGTGACTGTCTGGCACAGCGTGTACCGGAACTTGCCTGGACCCAAGTAACGGATGCCTGGGGCGTCGATGCGGTTCTCCGCTATGGAGAGGCCAACAGCATCGTCAGCGCCGTCACCCTGTTGATCAAGCGCGTCGAAGAAGGCCAGGTCATCGAGATCAATCATCTGCTTGAAGCCCTCGAGGAGCTCATCATCCAGCAGGCGCTCAAGCCCAGCTGAGCCCATGAGCGAACAATTAAGCCGCGCAGAATGACGTATACGGACCTTGATGCTGCACCTGCGGGAGCAATCAGAGTTCGCGCATTGATCATCGATATCTGATCAGACCTGCCACGCCAAGGCACTACATCGCCGGCTACAGTGACTCTTGTTTCCGTGCTCCACGGCGCCTTGCCATGTCCGACGAAATTCCCACCCGTTTCGATCCCCTGCCTGCTGCACTGCAGACGCATCTGCAGCACCAGCGCTCGCTGATCGCCGCGCGCGTGGCCGCCAGCTTCCCGACGTTGCCGGTGCAATGGCCGCTGGCCCCCAGCACATTGCAGCGCGTGGTCGATGCCGAGCTGATCGACCGCGCCGACTGCGATGGCTGGGAAGCACTGGGCGTGGCATTCGGTGACACTCTGGCACAGCGTGTGCCGGGCCTGGCCTGGATGCAGGTGACCGATGCCTGGGGCATCGACGCGGTGCTGCGCTATGCCGACAGCAGCCTGCAGATCGGCGCCAGCACCCTGCTGCTCAAGCGCGTGGAGCAGGGCGAGATCATCGACATCGCCCACCTGCTTGCGTGGCTGGAAGAGTTCGTCGCTACCCGCGCCGACGATTACGCCTGACGGCATATCGGGGTAGATCCACGCCATGCGTGGATGAATGAGACCGCGCGATGGTGCCGTCCACGCCATGACGCGGATCTACAGCCAGCGGCCGTCGACCACCACCCTGCGCTCCACCGGCACCCCGGCCACGGCGGCCGGGCCGTGGTCGGCACGCACGGCCACGAAGGTCGCCGGCCGGCCTTCGGCAATACCATGCTGCGGCAGGCCGATCACCTGCGCGGCATGGGTGGTGACCAAGTCCAGCGCCAGCATCAGGTCGGCATCGGTGTAGAAGCCGGAACGGTAGCCCAGCAACATCGCCCGCTGCAGCAGGTCGCCGTTGCCATACGGCCACCAGCAGTCGCGGATGTTGTCGTTGCCTGCGAACACGCGCACACCGGCATCATGCAGCGCGCGCAGCGGCGGGAACGGATGATCGCCCGGCGCATTGCTCATGATCGCCACACCCGCCGTGGCCAGTGCTTCGCCCACCTGCAGCGCGCGCGCCAGCGGCACGTCGCCCAGCGAATAGGCATGGCTTACCGCAACCCGCCCCTGCAGGCCGGCAGCCCGCGTCCGCGCCGCGATGCGCAGCAGCTGGGCCAGGCCGGTTTCGCCGGGCTCGTGCAGATGGATGTCCAGCTGCACGCCGTAGCGCTCGGCCAGGCCGAACAGCAGCGCCAATTGGCCTTCGGCATCACCATCGAGCGTGGTCGGGTCGATGCCGCCGAGCACCTCCACGCCCGCGGCAAGCGCCTGCTCCAGTACGGCGGCGGTGCCGGGACAGGAGATCACCCCGGCCTGCGGAAACGCCACCAGCTGGATCCGCATGATGTCGGCGCAGCGCAGCGCCGCCTCGCGCACTGCTTCGAGATGGCCGAGACCGGTGCTGGCGTCGATATCGACATGGCAGCGCATCGCCACCGTACCGAAAGCACTGCATTGGCGGATCAGCGCCTCGGCACGGTCCACCATCGATGCCGCACCCGCCACCGCCGCCTTCTCCACCGCCAGCCGCTCGCGCAGGCTGTTCACCGGCTGGTGCGGGTGCCAACGGTCGCCGACGAAGCTCTTGTCGAGGTGAATGTGGCCGTCGACCAGCCCGGGCAGCACCGCGAAGCCCTGCAGGTCGACGCATTCCGCTCCGTCATCCGGCGCGGTCTCGCCATTGAGCCCGCTGATGCGGCCATCACGGATATGGAAATGCAGTGGCGCACCGTCGCGGTCGACACCGCCATGGACGAACTGGAGGGTCATCGGGAACTCCCGGAATGCCAAGAATGGCGCCATCGTGCGCCTCGCCGCAGCCATCGGCCAACGAAATATCTGGATGGCACGCATTCATCAGAGCGATGACTGCCCTGCGACAACCGGTCGCAGCCACGCCGTGCACACCCCTGAACGGGTAACATGGGCGCCTGTTTCCGCTGTGATGCCGCATGGGCCCGTCCGACCGCCACGATCGTCTCCGCCGCTGGCAGGCCGCGTCCCTGCTTGCCGCCGCCCCGATCGCCAGCCTGTCCGCCACTGATGCGGCGGCCGCTGCGCCGCTGCAGTCGCCGCCGGGCCAGCAGCGCATTGCCCCGGCTGCACTGGTCGAGCGCCTGCACCAGCGCGTGCTGTCCGGACAGAGCGCCACTGCCACGCTGGAACACTGGTGTGCCGAACATGGCCTGGCCGAACAGGCGCGGGTCCGCGCGGTGCGTGTGCACGGCCAGGACAAGCCTGCCCCCGCCGATGTGCTGCAGGCGCTGGGTGTGAAGCCGGGTGCCGACCTGCGCTATCGCCGCGTGCAGCTGGTCTGCGGCAGCCGCGTGCTGTCCGAGGCCGACAACTGGTACCTGCCCGGCCATCTCAGCCCGGCCATGAACCAGGTGCTGGACAGCACCGACGAACCCTTCGGTCGCGTGGTCGGCCCGCTCGGTTTCCAGCGCCAGACCTTGGCCGACCAGACGTTCTGGCCGCCGCGGGGCGAAGGCGACCGCGGCGTGATCCTGGAGGTGCGTGCCCTGTTGCGCGACCGCCAGCAGCAGCCTTTCAGCTACGTCATCGAGTCGTACCTGCAGCAGGCACTGCCCTAGGCCGCCGGCGCGCGCCATCACAGCGGATAGGGACACAGCAGAAGGCCCGGCATTGCCGGGCCTTCTGTCTGCCCGCCCGATCAGCGGAACCGGTAGTCCAGCTGCACCCAGTACTGGCGGCCATACGGGTCGTAGTTGCCGACCGGGTAGAACGGCCAGCCGCCACCGTTCCTGTCCGCCGGCGGGCGGCTGTCGCGCAGGTTGTTCACGATCACGCCCACCGACAGGTTCTCGCCGAACTGGCGGAACACGCTGGCGTTGTACGTCATGTACGGCGCGATGCGGCCACTGCCATCGGTCTTCGGCAGCGAGCCGAAGCGGTTGCCGTACAGCGTAGTGGTCCAGTCACCCTGGTTCCAGGTGATGCTGCCGTTGGCCTTGCTGCGCCACTGGTAGTCATCCAGCGAATTGCGGATGTCACGCTCCGGATCATCGGAGAACTGCCGGTACTTGTGCTCCAGCACCACGGTGTAGGCCAGGCGCGTGGTGAACCGGCCATAGTGGCCGGCATCGAAACGCCAGTTGCCCTTCAGGTCCAGGCCGCGCACCGATTCGGAGGCCGCGTTGATCGGGTTGATCAGCACGCGGGTTACCTGGTCCGGCTGCACCGTGGCATTGGACGGGTTGCGGATCACCCGCGACAGCGCGTCCTGGCACAGCGGTGAACCGATATCGCGTGCTTCGCCACCCAACGTGCGGCCCAGGCGGCAATCGGCTTCATCACGAAGAATACGGCTGGTGTCGAGGCTGGTGACCTCATTGTCGATACGGATGTCGTAGTAGTCAGCACTGAAATCCAGCCCGGACAGCGGCGACCAGACCACGCCGAAACCATAGGATTTGGCGGTTTCCGGCTGCAGCTGTGCGTTGGCGCGGTTGCTGTAGTCGATCGACAGGCCGTTGTAATCGCAGTTGTCATACGACTGGCCTGCGGTGCGGCAGCGCCAGTAATCGGTCATGCCCGGGTTGTAACCACGCGTCTCGGTCGCGAACACGTAGTTCATGTCCGGCGCCCGGAAGCTGGTGGCAGCGGTACCACGGATCAGCAGGCTCTCGATCGGGCGGAACTCGACGCCGAAGCTCCAGGTCGCCTTGCCGATGTGCTCACCACCGGCACGGTACTGGTCATAGCGCCCGGCCAGGGTGGTGGTGAGCGACTGCAGCAACGGCAGCTGCAGCTCCACACCTGCGGCGTAACGGTCACGCTCGCCACCGGCGCCGACGCCTGCACTGGTGTTCCAGAATTCACCGGTGCCCAGTCGCGGGTCCGGTCGATTGCGATAGCCCTGGCTGCCAGCCTCGACCACCGCGGCCAGCGCAGCGTCGCCACCGGGCAGTGCGAACAGCCGGCCGTTGACGCTGGCGCTGAAGGTCTGCAGCCACGCCGCGTTGCGGCTCTCCTGGTAGCCGGACAGGCTCTGGTACTCGTTCGGGCTCAGCGGCTGGAACAGGCGCGCCGGATCCGGCGCATAGACCTCTACGCCATTGCGCACGCCCAGCTTCGGGCCAAGCAGGTATTCGTTGATACCGGCCAGCAGCACCGGGCGGCGGGTGCGGTTCTCGTAACGCGAGCGGCTGTACACCGCCTCATAGTCCCAGCCAGTGTCGCCGATCTGGCCGCGCGCGCCGACGTTGAATGACCATGAGTTTTCCAGGAAGCGGTTGGCGTTGCGCGGCAGGCCACCGATTTCCTCGGGCGCAAAGCGGCGGTACCAGCTTTCCAGGTTGCCGGTGGTCTGGTTGTAGAAGTAGTTGCGCGCCGAGGTCCAGGTGGGCGCACGGGTGTTGTTGGTGATGCGTGCACTGCCCACGGCCAGATCGGCGAACAGGTCGGTGGTCTCGTTGACGTGGAAGGTCAGCAGGCCGTAGCCGTTGAGGTTGCGCTTCTCGGTCTGCACCGTCCAGTAGCTGGCGGCGGCCTCGTTGCTGCCGCAGTACCAGCCCTGGCGCGGGTTGAAGGCACGGAACACGCTGCCGCCATAGATGTCCGACGCCGCGTCGCAGCCATTGGCGCCCGGATCGATGTTGCGACCGGTAGCGGCGTTGCGGCGATACGCGATCGCGGTCGCCTGCGGCGCCTTGCCGGCGGGGTCATCATCCAGCGAGTCCATGAAATCGCGCTGGCGCGCATGGATCGCCTTGCGCACGTCGAACTCGAAGCCGAACAGGGCATCCCAGCGCTCGCCGGAACTGCCACCGACCACCTGCGCGCGCTGGTTGTCACCCCCGCCCTGCTGGGTGCCGCCGGCCCGCACGTTCACGTCCACGCCCTCAAAGCGGTCCTTGAGGATGATGTTGACCACACCGGCGATGGCATCGGAGCCGTACACCGCCGACGCACCGGCCGCCAGCACCTCGATGCGCTCGATCAGCGCACTGGGGATGTTGGCCAGGTTGACCACGTTCACCGAGCCCTCGTAGGCCAGCGGATAGTCGGCCTGGCGGCGGCCGTTGACCAGCACCAGCGTGCGGTTCGGGCCCAGCCCGCGCAGGTTGATGGTGTTGGCGGCCGGGGTGAAGGTATTGCCGAAGTCCTCGCCCTGCACGTTGCCGGTGTTCTCGGTCAGCGCGCTCAGCGCATCGAAGGCATTGCGGTAGCCCTGCGCGTCGATCTGCTCGCGGCTGATCACCGTCACCGGCGAGGGCCCCTCGACACTGGCGCGCGGAATGCGCGAGCCGGTGACCTTCACTTCCTGCAATGTGGTGGGCGCGCTTTCCTGCGCGAAGGCCGGCAGCGAAACCAGCATCAGGGACGACAGTGCGAGCACCAGCGGACGCGGGCGCAGCGCCTTGGGGGAGGCGGACATGGGCTTCCTGGGGGGAGTTGGGCGGGTGGTAGCGGGAGCGGCCTGTGGGGCACATAACGATCCCGTAACGAAAGTGTCCTGAATGGGTGGTTTCAACGGAAATGACCAGGCCTGATGGCCTTATGCCTGAACCGAATCAGTCCCCCGGCGCCGCTCACCGCATTTTTGCAATGTTTTGAATGGTGCCGGGGGGCGGGCGCGGCCATCGTGCCGGGGATGATGATCCCGTATCCCACCCCGCTTCTCCCCCCGTTGCGGCCGGTGCTGCGCCGTCACCTGCTGCAGCTGCAGGCCGCACCGGTCACCCTGCGCCCGTTCCAGCGTACCGACCTGCCGCGCTGGCGCCTGTTCGATGATCGCCGCCGGCGCGGCCGACGCCATCCGGCGGGTATCGACGAGGAAGCCCGCTTCCTGGCCCACATGCACCGCTCGCGGCTGGAGCAGGACAACGATCAGCTGATGCTGGGGGTATTCCATGACGAGCACGGCACAGTACTGGACCAGTTGCATGTCCGCCTGCAGTGCTTGCAGACGCGCTGCGCCGAGCTGTTGTCGCTGCAGCATTGGCACCCGCACGCGGATGCAGCGCTGCGGGCGCTGTGCCCGTTCCTTTTCGAGGATGTGGGTGTGCACCGCCTGTTCGTGATGCTGCCACCGGACTGCAGCAGCCCGTTCGCCACTGCACTGCACGCCTTCGGCTTCGAACAGGAAGGGCTGCTGCGCGACCATCACCTGGATCTGGACGGTTGGCAGGATCGCCAGCTGCTGGCGCTGACCGCGCCGGTCTGGCGCAGCCGCCAGCACCCCCAGGGTTAGCGGACCCGCTCCAGCGATGCACCTGCGCCGGTCAGCACTGCGCAGGCGTGGTCCTGCAGCTCTTCAGCGCTGGCCTCGTTACCGGTGCCGGGGTCCACACGGGTGGCCAGCAGGATGAAGCCGGGGCCACCCTGCACGGGTTCCCGGCCGGCCACCACCAGGCTCCACTGGCCCACGTCGCCCACGCCGGCGAGGTCATAGGCCAGCAGATTGAGCGGATTGGCGGTCAGTTCCGCGCCCGGCAACAGGCGGGCCTGGTACTGATGACCACGCAGCGGCACCGGCAGCGGTGCCCAGCGGCTGCCCAGGGCAGCGGCATGCGCGTCCAACGCCTGCAGCACGTCGGCACGCAGGCAATCCACGTGGATGTGCAGCTGGTGCTGCGAACGGCCGTGCGGCGAGTTCAACGCCAGGCTCGCGACGTTGCGCGGCAGCGGTTGCCGCAAGGCCTGCTCGGTGTGGCTGCGCGCCTGCCAGGCCGCAGCGAAGTAGTTCGGTGCACCGCGCTGGTACAGGCTGCGGCTCTCGATACCGCTGACCTTGTCCAGCGGCATCAGCAGGAACTGGTAGTCGCCGTGCGCGTCCTTGACCAGCACATCGCGGCGGTCTGCGGCCGGCTCCACCCGCAGGCAGTCACCCCGCGGCCCTCCAGCGCCACGGCAGTCACGCTCGATCAACCGCCACAGCGCATCGGCATGAGCCGGTGGCGGCGGCGCGCTTGCACAGGCAGACAAGAGCAGAAGGGACGGCAGCAGGAAGGGGCGCAGGGACACGGAAACAACTCACGGAACAGGCACGGCACACAGCGCCGCGCTGCATTCTAGCCAGTGCGCTGCTGCAATCAGTAGGTGCCGAACGGCACTTCAACCACGATCGGTGCCCCGCCCTCGCCCGCCTGCAGGCTGTAGCGGTCCAGCGCACCATCGTCATCAGCATGCGGCTGGCGTTGGAAATGCAGCGGATAGCGAATGTCTCCCAGGCGGACGGCGCTGCCGTCGGCCTCCAGCGCGGCACCTTCGGGAATAAGCAGCCCGCCCAGGTCGCTGTAGGCGCCCGGCACGTCGGCGAAGCTGTAGTCGGCCAGTTCGTCCACCCGTTGCATCGCATAGACGTGCGGCACATAGGGACGTACCGGGCTGCGGCCATTGCTCAGGTCGGTCACCCAGGCCTGCGGCAGGTGGTACTGCTCACGCAGCGCGGCCACCCCCAGCGAGGGGCTGGCCACCTGCAGGCAGCACACCGTCCGCTTGCCTTCACGGTCGAGGATAGCGAAACGGTCGCCACGGGTCGCCGCCTGCGGCAGCATGGCAAAGGCCAGATTACGCTGCGCAGGCTCGTAGCCCGCTTCGGTCTGCAGGTTGCGCCAGGCGCCGAACACCGGGATTTCGACCGCCGCAGGTTCCGGATCGGCAGCGGAGGCGGCAGACGCCACGCCCAGCAACGACAGCGACAGCGTCAGCGCCGTCATCGTCTTGTTCTTGCCGCGGAAACTGCCTGACGTCATACCGTACCCAACACCTGCGCCGGAAGGGCCCGGCCTGCCTGCTGGCGTACTGCCAGCCATTGCTCCCACTATGCAATGACCACGCTGTGCCGGCAATGACCGGATCGCTGACGCCTTTCGCACGCCCGGTGCTATCGTTCCCGTCATCTTCCCCTGCGCAGGAGCGCTCGCATGTCCGCATTCCGTCTGTCCCTGTTGCTGCCAGCCTCTGCCCTGCTGCTGTCGGCCTGCGTCAGCACCCCTGGCCCGGAAGTCAAAGGCAGCGGCCGCTGCGACGCCAGCCAGCTGGGCTGGGCGATCGGCCAGCCGGCCAATGAGCCCAACATCCGCCGCCTGTCCCGCGAGAGTGGTGCCGGCCTGGTCAACCCGATCGGCCCCAGCACCATCACCACCAAGGACATCCGCCAGGACCGCCTGCGCGTGTTCGTGGACAAGGACAACGTCATCACCGCCACCCGCTGCGAGTAAGCGCCGCCTCAGTTTTTGTGGAGCCGAGCCCACGCTCGGCTGCTCTGCGGCCGGGCCACGCGAGAACCCGAGTCGAGCATGGCTCGACTCTACACTTCAGGGTTCGGTATAGCCGGCGCAGTCCGGCAGCGCCTGGTCCGGGTGGAACATGCCCTCGCGGAAGTGGAACAACCGCGTGTAGGTACACACAGGGTCCTGTTCGGTGCGCAGATCCTGCTTCTTCAGCGGCCCCTTGGCCAGCGAATCCTCGAAGCGCGAAACACCGGCCGGGAACCGGGTCGCCACGGTCTGGTAGCGCAGCACCGGCATACCCTCGGCAGCCGTGTCCAGCGCCAGCTTCGCCGAGAAGCCGTATTCGTCGTGGCAGGCACCTGCACGCTGCTTGCTGTCCTGCTCGCTGAAACAGGCGCGGATCATCGCATTGCCCAGCCATGGCACGGTCAGCACGTCGTCGTCCACCTGGATGTCGTCCTGCAGGTGGCGCACGCGTGCCAGCTGCAGCGTGGACGCGTCGGCACCTCCACCGGAGTACATGGTGCTGAACGTGACGATGCCACCCACCAGCACATTCTGGCGGGCGCGCTGCTGCGGGTCGGTCACCGGTTCATCGCTGCCCACGCCAGGGGCCAGCCGCACGATCCATGGCCACAGCGACAGCTCGCTTTCCTGCGGCACGTCGATGCTGACGTGGTAGGTGTGCGGCTTGCCCCGGCCCTGCACCTTCTCAAGCACTTCCAGCACGCTCGGCCGGTCACCCTCCTCGGCAACCGGTTGCACGCGCATGCACCAGTTGCCGTCCCGCGTGCAGTCATAAAGCCCCGACGGTCCAGTCTCACTCGCGATCAGCACCTGTCCCAGCGGCTCCATCACATTGCCGGCGGTATCGCGCTGCTGCGGCAGGATCGCGGACTGGGCCAGCGCCAGCAGCGGGGTCGCCAGCCATGCGACGCCCATGGTCGTGCGGGCAACGATGATGGGCATTGAGGAGATTCCTGCTCGTGGGATCCAGATGGTAACCGCTGCCGTTGTAGAGTCGAGCCATGCTCGACTGCTGTCTGTCGGAAAGAGCAGCCGAGCATAGGCTCGGCTCTACAGCAAAGCCAGTTTGTATCCGTCAATGCCCACTACAGTCGCAGCCACCCCACCCCTTGGCCTTCGAGGTCTGGCCGATGCCCGGGTTGAACGTATTGCTCGGGTCCAGCTGCCTGTAGAAGCCCGCCAGCGCAGGCTTGGCAGGGTACAGGTGGCCGACATTGTGCTCGGCCGGATACTCGGCGCCACGCTGGTCCAGCAGCGCCCACATCGCATGCTCGATCGCCATCGGGTCTTCACCTTTGCGCGCGATGTAGTCCTGGTGGAACACGTGGCACAGGAAGTGGCCGTAGTACAGCTTGTGCAGCAGGCGCGCGTCGATATCCGCCGGTAGCTGTTCGAACCAGTCGGCATCGTCACGTCGCAGCGCGATGTCCAGCGCGACGATGTCCTGCACCTGGTCACGATGCACTTCACGGTAGCGCACCGCGGCACCGGCCACGGCAAAGCGATGCAGGAACGCCTTGCGTCCCTCCTCCGCCGTGCAGTGGAAATAGCCGCCTTCGTGGCCGGCGAAGAAGCTGCGTAGCCAGGCCTCGGTTTCCGCAGCGTCCTGGGCAGAGACCTTCAGCAACAGGTGATGCTCGTAGCGCTGGCGGAACTCGCCCATGCGCTTGGGCAGGTGCGAGGGCAGCAGGCCCGTCAGCACCTGCATCACACGGTCGGTCACGCCGCGCAGGCCCAACCGCTCGAACCAGCCATCGACACGGCTCTTCAACGCGAACGCGGCGGGCACGCGGGAAGTGCCAAGGCGGTCGATCAGCAGGAAGCTGTCCTTGCCGTAGCGCTCGCCGATATCATAGGCATCGCGGTGGATGTACTCGCCGGCAATCGGCAGGCGCTCGAAGCCGGTCAGCAGCTGGCGCCGGATCGCGGTGAGGCTGTCGGTGCGGTTGCTGCCTATATAGAAGACCTCTGCAGCCTCTTTTTCGAAGGTGTCCAGGCGCACCGCGAACACTGCCAGCTTGCCGGCAGATCCCGCTGCCTCGAAGTGGCGGCTGGGGTCGGCATTGAAGCGTGCCGGGGTATCGGCGTCGACCTTGCGCACTTCCTCGGCATAGCGTGGGTCGGAAGCCGCACGGCCGTCGCCATCGCCCACGTCGGCGGCCGTGTAGTCACCGGCCTGCAGGCGCTGCAGGATCTGCTCGGGCGTATCACCCAGCGCGATGCCCAGATGATTGACCAGCTGCAGCTGGCCCTGCGCATCGACCTGCGCATACAGTGCCAGCTCGGTGTAGGCCGGGCCGCGGCGCACCAGCGCACCGCCGGAGTTGTTGCAGATGCCGCCCAGCACCGAGGCACCGATGCAGGACGAGCCGATCACCGAATGCGGTTCGCGACCCAGCGGGGCCAGCGTCTGCTCCAGGCGGTCCAGCGTGGCACCCGGCAGGCACAGCACCTGGCGGCCTTCGTTCAACAACTGGATGCCGGTCAGGCGCAGCGTGCTGACCAGCACGATCGGCCGGCCATAGTCATCGCCGTCCGGGGTCGAGCCGCCGGTCAGGCCGGTGTTGGCCGCCTGCAGGATGATCGCCGCGCCGCCCTGCACCGCTGCCTGCAGCACGTGCCACAGTTCCAGCAAGGTACCCGGACGCACCACCGCCAGTACCGGGCCATCGCCGAAGCGGTAGCCGCGACGGAAGCGGCGCGTGGCCTTGTCACCGGTCAGTACATGGCGACCGCCGACCGTATCGCGCAACTGCGCCAGCACCGCATCGTGGCCACTCATGGCAGGCTGGCCAGCGAATCGCGGCCGATGTCGGCGATGCGGCGCGCGCCGGTCAGCGTCATCGCCACGCGCATTTCCTTGGCGATCAGGTCCAGCAGGTTGGCCACCCCGGGTTCGCCCTGCGCAGCCAGCGCATAGACGAAGGCGCGACCCAGCAGCACGGTGTCGGCACCCAGCGCCAGCATGCGCACCACGTCCAGGCCGGTACGGATGCCCGAATCGGCGAGAATCTTCAGGTCGCCCTGCACCGCGTCGGCGATGGCCGGCAGTGCGCGTGCGGTGGACAGCACGCCGTCCAGCTGGCGGCCACCGTGGTTGGAGACCACGATGCCATCGGCACCGAACTTGACCGCATCACGCGCGTCATCCGGGTCGAGGATGCCCTTGATCACCATCGGCCCCTTCCAGAACTCGCGGATCCATTCCAGGTCCTTCCATGAAATGGACGGATCGAAGTTGCTGCCCAGCCAGCCGATGTAGTCCTCCAGCCCGGTCGGGTTGCCACGGTAGGTGGAGATGTTGCCCAGGTCATGCGGGCGGCCGAACAGGCCCACGTCCCACGCCCAGTGCGGATGGGTGATGGCCTGGCCGATACGGCGCAGCGAGGCGTTCGGGCCGCTCATGCCGGAGTGCGCATCGCGGTAGCGCGCGCCCGGCACCGGCATGTCCACGGTGAACACCAGCGTGGTCACGCCCGCGGCCTGCGCCCGCTCCAGCGCGTTGCGCATGAAGCCACGGTCGCGAAGCACATACAGCTGGAACCACATCGGCCGCTGGATGGCCGGTGCCACTTCCTCGATCGGGCACACCGATACGGTGGACAGGGTGAACGGGATGCCGCGGCTGTCGGCCGCGCGCGCTGCCTGTACTTCACCGCGCCGGGCATACATGCCGGTCAGGCCGACCGGCGCCAGCGCCACCGGCATCGCCAGTCTTTCGCCGAACAGCTCGGTTTCCAGGCTCAGGTCGGACATGTTGCGCAGGATGCGCTGGCGCAGCGCGATGTCGGACAGGTCGGAAACGTTGCGCTTCAGCGTGTGCTCGGCATACGCGCCGCCATCGATGTAGTGGAACAGGAACGGCGGCAGCCGGCGCTGCGCTGCGGCACGGTAATCGGTGGAGGCGGAGATGATCATGGGGTCAACCGTGTGGGGAAGGCAGGCGCGAGGCCCGCGCACGCCGGGCTTCGTTGTCATCGAGGGTGCGCAGCGTGGTGTGCACGAATTCGAGGTGGGCATGCGCGGCGGCGCGCGCGCGTTCGGGGTCGCCCGCCAGCACCGCGTCCATCATCTCGCGGTGCTGGTCGGACAACGGCGAGAAGGTCCTCGCCGAGGTGTAGAGCTTTTCGCGGCTCTGCGAGATGTTGGTCTGCAGCAGTTCGAACAGCCCGCGCATCACCTGCAGCAGCACCAGGTTGTGCGAGGCCTCGGCGATGGACAGGTGGAAGGCCGCGTCGGCCTCCGCCTCGCCGGTGGGGTCGTCCTTGCCGTGCGCGTCCATCATGGTCTGGAAGGCCTGTGCGATGCGCGCGCGGTCCTCGTCGGTGGCACGCAGCGCCGCATGCCAGGCGGTGGCACCTTCCAGCGCGTGGCGGATCTCCAGCACGTCGAAGCGGTATTCCGGGTCGCCCTGGAACAGCGGCAGGTACGGCGCCAGCGGTTCATCCAGCGCCTGCCGCGCGCGTGCCGCAGGCTCGGCCACGTAGGTGCCGCCACCGACCCGTGCGGTCAGCAGGCCCTGGCTGGCCAGCTGCGCGATGGCTTCGCGCAGCGCGGTGCGCGAGACCCCCAGCTGCACCGCCAGGGTGCGCTCGGCCGGCAGCCGGTCGCCCGGCCGCAGCTGTTGTTCCTGCACCAGGCCGCGCAGCTGCGCAGCCACCTTGTCCGAAATACGTTGCGTGCTCATGGCGCCATTGTGGCCCGAAGCGCGCAGCGGGTGGTCGGCCAGCCGCGCATGGCTCAAGGAATCATCCAGGTCAGCCAGTAAGCCTGGGCCAGGGTGATCAGGCCGACCATCGTGGTGAAGATCAGGCTGTGCTTGACCGTGAAGCGGAACAGATCCGATTCCTTGCCGGCCAGGCCGACCGCCGCGCAGGCAATGGCGATCGACTGCGGCGAGATCATCTTGCCGGTGACACCACCGGTGGTGTTGGCCGCTACCAGCAGCACGTCGGACACGCCGATCTGCTGTGCGGTGGTGGCCTGCAGTGCCGAGAACAAGGCATTGGACGAGGTGTCCGAGCCGGTCAGGAACACGCCCAGCCAGCCCAGAAACGGTGAGAAGAACGGGAACGCGTCGCCGGTGTGCGCCAGTGCCAGCGCCAGCGTCGCCGACAGGCCCGAATAGTTGGCGATGAAGGCGAAGGCGAGCACCATGCCGATCGAGTAGATCGGCATGCGCAGCTCACGCACGGTTTCGCCGAAGGTGCGCAGCGCCGAACGGGCCGGCATGCGCAGCGCGATGATCGCGATCACCGCAGCGAGGATGATCGAGGTACCGGTGGCCGAGAACCAGTCGAACTTGTAGACGGCTTCGTAGCTCAACGGTGCATCCACGATCGGCGGCATCTTCTGCACCATCTGGTCCAGGCCCGGCACCGGGATCTTGAGTACCCAGCTTTCCAGCGGGCCATCCGCCGCGAACAGCGACTTGAACGGCTTGATGCTCCACAGCGTGACCATCGCGGTGAGGATCAGGAACGGCGACCACGCCTTGGCGATCTGGCCAACGCTGTAGCGGGGGGCTTCCAGTGCCTGTGCGGCCGCCTCGGCGCTGGTTTCGGTATCGAAGCGGAAGATCCGCACCGGCTTCCAGCGGCGCAGGAACAGGGTCAGGCACACCAGCGACGCCAGCGACGCGGTGATGTCCGGCAGTTCCGGGCCGATGAAGTTGGAGGTCAGGTACTGCGCGATGGCGAACGAGCCACCCGCAACCAGCACCGCCGGCCACGTTTCCCTGATGCCGCGCCAGCCATCCATGATCGCCATGATCCAGAACAGCACGATGATGGTCAGGAACGGCAGCTGGCGGCCGGCCATCTGGCCGATCTCGAATGCATCCAGACCGGTGACCTGCCCGGCCACGATGATCGGAATGCCCATCGCGCCGAACGCCACCGGCGCGGTGTTGACGATCAGGCACAGGCCGGCGGCATACAGCGGCTTGAAGCCCAGCCCGACCAGCAACGCTGCGGTGATCGCCACCGGCGCACCGAAACCGGCCGCGCCTTCGAGGAAGGCGCCAAAGGCGAAGCCGACCATCAGCATCTGCAGGCGCTGGTCTTCGGTCACCGACAGGATCGAAGCGCGGATGATGTCGAACTGCCCGGTCTTGACCGAAACTTTGTAGAGGAACACCGCACCGATGATGATCCAGGCAATAGGCCACAGGCCGTAGACGAAGCCGAAACCGGCCGCGCCCAGCGCCTGGGCCAACGGCATGCGGTAAAACAACAGCGCCACACCAAGCGCGATGGCCACGGTGATCGTGCCGGCGAGCCAGCCCTTCATGCGCAGCACGGCCAGGGCAACGAAGAAGAACGCGATCGGCAGCAGCGCGATCAGGCTGGACAACCACAGGTTGCCGGCGGGGTCGTACAGGTGTTGCCAGGGCTGCATGAAGATTCTCGACTGGGAACGGAGGAGCCCACCGCAAGCGGTGGGTCGCCGTGGCCGTCGATCATTGGTATTACCATTGATGATTTCGATCAGACCACTTGTAGCAGATTTAACCGCCACTCCGACGATGAGCCTATTAGACCATAGGGCTAGCCGTCATATTGGTCCGACCATTACAAACGTCATGGTAGTGCCGGCCGCTGGCCGGCAACGCGACCTTCCCTACGAAATCCGCTTCTCCAACCGCCGCATCACCGCCAGCACCAGCACGCACAGCACGCTCACCCCGATGGCGATCACGTACTTGCTGATCCCCACCGCAATCCCGATCGCCGCCGCCATGATCAGCGAACTGGCCGTGGTCAAGCCGCTGACCTGGTCCTCGCGTGAGCCGCGCAGAATGGTGCCAGCGGCCACGAAGCCGACGCAGGCCACCACCGCTTCAATCAGGCGTACCGGATCGACCTGCAACAGGTCGCGGTAACGCTCCTGCTGGAAATGTTCGGCCACCGAGTCGCCGAGACCGACGATCAACGCGGCGGCCCCGGCGATCAACATGTGCGTTCGCAGGCCGGCGGCGTGCTTGCCCATTTCCCGCTCGACACCGAGCACACCGCCGAACAGCATCGCTGCGGCTACGCGCAGCAGGATCGAGACATCCTGGGTAAGTTCCATGGGAAAGCTCCGGAATTTCCCTGAGCGTCGCGTGGAATGCGTGGCACAGAGGTGAAGGCCACCCCACAGTGCGTTCACCCGGTAGCGCCGGGCGATGCCCGGCGACCCCGTAACCCGCGTTCAGCGCATCACTGCGCGAGGTAGCCACCATCGATGGCGTAGTACGTGCCGGTCGCGAACGAGGCATCGTCGCTGGCCAGCCAGGCTACCAATGCGGCCACTTCCTCCGGCGTACCCAGCCGCTTCAACGCGTGCCGCCCTTCCAGCGTGGCGCGCACCTTCGGGTCCATCTTCTCCAGCAGCGGTGTGCTGATGAAGCCCGGACCCACCGCGTTGACACGGATGCCGTCGCCCGCATGTTCCCACGCTGCGGTCTGGGTCAGCCCGACCACGCCGTGCTTGGCCGCCACGTACGCAGTGGAACCGGCATACCCCACCTGGCCCAGGATCGAGGCCATGTTGATGATGCTGCCGCCCGTGCCGGCCGCGCGCATGGCCTGGATCTGCGCACGCTGGCACAGGAACACGCTGGTGAGGTTGACATCGATCACGCGCTGCCAGCCATCAATCGGATAATCGCCGCTGCTGGCCGCCGGCCCGCTGATGCCGGCGTTGTTGACCGCCACGTGCAGGCCGTCGAGTTCCTTGATGGTGCGCTGCACCGCCGCCTCCACCGCTGCATCGTCGGTGACGTCCAGCGCGATGCCAATCGCCAGTGCACCGGCATCGCGCAACTGCGCCACGGTGGCATCCACCGCATCCTGCTTCAAGTCCCAGACCGAGATCCGCGCGCCGGACGCCGCCAGGGTCTGCGCCACGGCCAGACCAATGCCGGACACACCGCCGGTCACGATCGCGGTCTTGCCGGTGAGTTGGTAGTCAATCATCTGCGTTCTCCGTCAGTGGGGGTATCTAAGTGGCCTGCAACAGCCAACCGCCCCACCCTACGCGCGCGCCCGTGACGGCCAGGCTGACATCGCATCTTCAGGTGATCGTTCCAGCCATAAGACCTCAACTGAAGTTTATGTATGGAATTACGTACGGATATGCATGCAAAACGCCGGCGTATGTTCGGCGGCACTTTCACTTTGGCCGTAATCGCCAATCGTTTTGACCTTATTGAGGTCAAAAGCGCGCGAATCGCGGCGACAATGGGAAACACTTCCAGTTTCTTCGACACATCCAATTCAACCTGTGTTTGCGCAGAGCGATGTCCCGATATTTCACTTTTGCTGATTACCGCCACTTCGGCGAACGCCATGGCTACGACTACCGGATCGAAGGGAGTGAACTGCGCGACGACCAATGGGCAGGGCGTGGCGACGTCCACGAGCAGTCACTGCGCGGTGGCCTGGGCCTGATCGCCTCGGACGTGCACAACCGGTTCACCTACACGGCCACCGCTGTGCAAGGTGCCGGCCTGACCATCCGCCTGATGCTGCAGGGCGAAGTGGATGTCCAGTTTCCTCGTCGCAAGGGGTTCACGCTGCGCGCCGGCACAGGCATGACCACAAGTCACCATGAACCTGTTTCCATGGCCGGTCTGCATCCTGGTGGCAGCCACCTGCGCGGGGTCAGCTTGAGCGTACCGGCCGACCTGGACGTGGACATGCTGCGCCTGCCGGCACTGCAACGGGTCCTTCATTCCCCTCTGCAGTGCCGCCACTGGGCCATTCCGCATGCCTTGCTGCCAACGCTCGCCCAATTGTTCGACAGTCCCTGGCAGGACGACATCGATGCGCTGTGGCGCGAAGGCGTGGCCCTGCAGGTGTTGGCCGTCGGCCTCCAGGCCGAGGATATGCAGACCGAGCATGTACGCACACTGCGCGCCGGCCAGCGCGAGCGGCTGGAGCGCGTGCGTGCCTACCTGCATGACGACCCCAGCCATGCCCACAGCCTGATCGAACTGGCCCAGCTGGCCTGCATGAGTCCCAGTTCGCTGCGCCGCCACTTCGCACAGCAGTATGGAAGCTCGGTGTTCGACTATCTGCACGAACAGCGCATGCGCCACGCCGAACAGGGCCTGCGCGAGGACGGCTGGACAGTTGAACAGGCCGCTGCGGCCTGTGGTTACCGCCATCCCAGTAACTTCGCTGCGGCGTTCCGCAAGCGTTTCGGACTGGTGCCCAGCCGCTGGCGCACGGGCCCATCGAAGGTGGACTGAAGGCTGGTGCCCTGATAGGTGCCGACCTTGGTCGATCGGCATGCCATGGCCCAGCCCTGGCAGGTGTCGACCTTGGTCGACACGCTCCCGTGCCATCGCGGATGCCGGCCAGCGGCCGGCACTACCGCCGTCGCTCGACCTCGATCAACATACCATGGCTCAACTCTGGTAGGTGTCGACCTTGGTCGACACTCGCTGAATGCGATTGCAATCACGGCGCCTCCCTGCCCATGTCGCCAATGCCACTTGTCGGCAAGGATGAGCTACGCCACGGTAGTACGATTGACTACTGGGGAGCTGCGTGGAAAACCGGGATCAACCAGGCATGCCGAGCTTCATCCGAATCCAAAGCCGATGGACACGCGAGGCCGGCGCGCATACGGACGATCTGCGTACACTGCAGGCGCATTGGGTCGAAGCTGCGATTCCCGAGGACTTCATGCAGCTCCTGCACTGGTCAAACGGCGGGCGCTGCGTGTTCCCTCATATTCATGTGGACCTATGGTCCATCGCCCGCATCATCGAGCTCAACGGCAGCTACCAGATCCGCCATTACCTTGGCGACTCCCTGATCGGCATTGGAACGGACGGTGGATCGACGCTCATTTCGCTCGATCTCTGCCCGCTCAGTCGCGGACAGATCGTCTCATTCGATCTGGGCGATCTCGATATCCGCCAAGGCAAGCACATCGCCGAATCTATTGCCGAACTCTTTCGTAAGTTCGACAGCGGGCTGCTGACGAGCGACAACCTTTATCCTTGAACATGGAAATGCCGGCCAACGGCCGGCACTACCACGTGCTGCCGGGCTATGCCCGGCGTCATCCTCTCCGCCTCAATACACCGGCAGATCGATGTAGCTGGCCTGCGCGGCGCTGTGCCACACGCGCTGCGTGGCCTTCTGGTAATCGCCCGGCTTGGCCAGGTAGATGTTCGGCACGTAGGTCTGCGGGTTGCGGTCGTACAACGGGAACAGGCTGGACTGCACCTGCACCATCACCCGGTGGCCCTTCTGGAACGTGTGGTTGGCGTTGGGCAGATCGAAGCGATACGGCAGCACCTGGTTGGCGGCCAGCGGCTTCGGATCGCTGAAGCTCTCGCGGTAGCGGCCACGGAAGATCGCCAGCGACACCGGCAACTCATAGCCCCCCATCTCCGGCGTGGACGCTTCCTGGTCCGGATACACATCGATCAACTTCACCACCCAGTCGCTGTCGGTGCCGCTGGTCGAGGCCTGCAGGTGCACCACCGGCGCGCCGCCGATGCGCAACGGCGCGGTCAGCGGTTCGGTGATGAAGGTCAGCACATCCGGACGACCATCGACAAAGCGCTGGTCCTTGACCAGCCAGGTGGTCCACATGTCGCGGTCACCGAAGCGGACCGGGCGCGGCACGAACGGCACCGGCTTGGCCGGGTCGGACACGTATTCCTCGAAGTCGCCCTCGCCCGCCGCCGGTGCCTGGAACGCCAGCTTGCCGCCGGCGCGCAGGAACAGCGGCTTGCTGCTGGCGGCACAGCCCTTGTCGCAGCTGCGCGGCCAACCCTTCAGGCGATCCCAGTGGTTCTCACCGGTGTTGTAGATCAGCACCGGCGGTGTGTCCGCCTTCGGCGCACCGTCCACCAGGTACTGGTCGAAGAACGGCTTGAGTACATCACGGCGGAACTGCAGCGCGGTATCGCCATCGAACTTCAGCGCGCCCAGTTCGCTGCCGCTGTAGTTCACCTGGCTGTGCCGCCACGGCCCCATCACCAGGTAATTGCGGTTGTTGCCGCTGTCGCGCCCTTCCATTGCCTGGTAGGCGTGGTTGGCACCCCACATGTCCTCCTGGTCCCACAGGCCCTGCAGCCACATGGTCGGCACCTTCAGCGGTGTCTTTGCCATCACCGCGTCCAGCGCCTGGCCCTGCCAGAAGCCGTCGTAGGCCGGATGCTCGACCAGCTTCTTCCACCAGGTCAGCTGGTCCACACCGGTGAAGCGCGCGTAGTCGCCGGCCGAACCGATGCGCAGGAAGGTGCTGTAGTCGTCGTAGCCGAGGCTGGGCAGCGGCGTGCCCTTGCCGCGCTTCTCGGTCTGCATCGCGAAATAGTTGAAGTTGACCTGGCGGAACGCACCGTAGTTGAGCCAGTCGTCGCCCATCCAGCCATCGACCATCGGGCTCTGCGGCGCAGCCACCTTCAGTGCCGGATGCGGGTCGGTCAGCGCCATCACCACGGTGAAGCCCTCGTACGACGAGCCGAGCATGCCGACCTTGCCATTGCTCTCCGGTACGTTCTTCACCAGCCAGTCGATGGTGTCCCAAGCATCGGTGGAGTGGTCCACCTTGGTGTTGTTCAACGGCCCGCGCAGCGGCCGGGTCATCACGTAATCGCCTTCGGAGCCGTACTTGCCGCGGATGTCCTGGAACACGCGGATGTAACCGCCGTCGACGAACACCTCGTCGCCCTGCGGCAGCAGATCGCGCATGCGTGGCGAATCACTGCGGCTGGCGCGGCCAGCGGCATCGTAAGGTGTGCGGGTCAGCAGGATCGGCGCGTTGCGGGCGCCCTTGGGCACCACGATCACCGTATACAGCTTGGTGCCGTCACGCATCGGCACCATCACCACGCGCTTGTCGTAGTCACGACCGACATCAGGGGCAACGAAGGGCCTGCCGCTGATGTCCGGGGTCATCGGCGGGGTATCGGCGGCCAGCACGGTGCTGGACAGGCAAAGGGCAATGGCTACAGCGACGGCACGCACACGCATGGACAACCCCTCCCGGCAGGAAAGCCTCAAGCCTACTCCTGCCCCGGGCCGTGAAGTGTGTGCAGGCTTTGCATTCTGCGGTGGATGCGGGTAGGACTGATGGCACATGTGCCGCTACGTTTGCCGACGACAGGTAGTGCCGGCCGCTGGCCGGCAACTTCATGATCCTGCGGCGCGTTACGACGGTTGCCGGCCAGCGGCCGGCACCACCGATCAATCTGCCGTTACCTCATGCAGCGCCAGCCAGCACCAGCGCCCCTGTTCTTGCCTCAGTACCGCCAGCGACTCCCGCCATGCGGGTGCGCCACCGTCGATCGAATGACCTTCGCGATAGCGCAGCACCGCCAGCGGTGATATCGCATCCACCGCCTGCACGGCTTCGATGGAAATCTGCAGCCCCGGCCGCGCGCCATGGCCACCCGCGAACAGCGCCTGCACGGCATTACGGTCCAGCCTACGCCCCGCGATGCCGACCATGCTGAAGTCTGCACAGAAGTGCGCCATCAGATCGTCCAGCGCATCGGCGCCGACATCGGCACGGAACCAGGCCTGCAGCTTGTCGTGCAGGTGGTGGATTTCATGTTCTGCGGTCGTAGCCATCAAGTGTTCTCCGGTTGCGAAAGGGTGATCCTCTGCGGCCGACGCAGCAACGCCATCGGCAACAGCGTCATTGCGGCGGCCAGACCCAGAGCCACGCTGGTGGCGCGTGCTGGCAGCCACTGCATGGCCAGCGCCAGCAACAGCGCAATGGCGGCAGTACCCAGGCAGAAACTGAGCTGACGGTTGAGGTTCCAAAGGGCACTGGCATCGCCCAGCGCTTCACCCTCCACGCCGTGGAAAGCCAACGTCTGCGCGGTGCTGCTGCACAGGCTGCCACCGGCGCCCATCAGTGAGAACAACAACGCAGCCAAGGTAAAGGCCGGCTGTGGCAGCAGCGCCATCAACAGCAGGCCGCTGGCCTGAAGCAGCATGCCCACGCGTAGTACCGTGGCCGGGCCGAAACGGGCCAGCAGGCGTTTGCTGGCAGTAATCGCCACGGCCGAGGCCAGCGCCCAGGGCAGCATCAACGCGCCGATGCGTGCCGCGCTGTAACCGGCCTGGTGCAGCTGCAGGGTACTGACCAGCTGGCTGCCGATGAACACACCGGGCACTGCCAGATAGACCACCATCGCCAGGCGCAGGCCCCGATGGGACAGCAGCGACCAGCGCAGCAGGGGCTGCGCCTGCTGCCGTGCATACCGCAGGTGGGCCGCCGCCAACAGCATTGCGATCAACAGCAGTACGGCACCGGCGGCCCGATGGCCGGGTTCACCCAGCCAGGTCAACGCCAGCAGCAGCGCGCCCAGCGCCAGCATCGCGGTGGACAGCGCATAGGCCTGCAGGCGCGGCGCACTGCGCGCGCCATCGGCTGGCATCCACGCCAGCACCAGTCCAATCGCCACCACCTCCAGCGGCAGGCTGGCCCAGAGCACGCCGCGCCAGGACAACCACTGCACCAGCAGCCCACCGAGCGCGGGCGCCAGTGCTGGTACCAGCAGCGCAACCAGCAGGATGCGGCGGGTCAGCGCGCCACGCTGGTCGGGCGTGCACTGCCGGTACGCTGCCGCCTGTGCCACCGGAATCAGCAGGCCACCGGCCAGGCCCTGCAGCAGGCGCCAGCCCAGCAGCCAGCCAATACCCGCTGCTGCGCCGGCCAGCGCAGCGGCAACCGCGAACAGCAGCAACGCCACCAGCAGCAGGCGACGCTCACCACAGCGCGCGGCCAGCCAGGGCGCCAGCGGGATCACCACGCTCAGGCCCAGCATGTAGGCGGTGCCCACCCAGGCCAGGGTGCTGATATCGGCGTGCAGCTCCGCTGCCAATACCGGATAGGCCACCGTGGCGATGAACATGTTGACCAGATCCAGAGCGAACACCAGCAGGAAGATCGCCTCATGGCGCAGGCGGGGAGACGGCATCGGCGGCGCTCCAACAGGGAAGCGGCCAGCATGCCGTGCGGGCCTTGTTGGAAAAACACGACAGCAACTGCAACACTGTCAAATCCACTTTGACAATGAATTGCCATGGTCAGCCTCGATCGCTTCGATATCTTCCGCGCCGTGGTCGAGGCCGGCAGCCTGACCGCTGCGGCTGATCGCCTCGGCCTCAGCCGCGCGGTGGTCAGCTTCAACCTGAAGCGGCTGGAGCAGGAGCTGGGCGTGACCCTGCTGTTGCGCAGTACCCGCCACCTGGCCCTGACCGAGGCCGGCGAACAGTTCCTGCAACACTGCGTGCAGGCACTGGATGCCGCACAGGCAGCCATCGATGCCGCGCGCCGCGACCAGCACCAGCTGCAGGGTGTGCTACGCCTGACCACCACGCCGGAGTACGCCCAGCTACGCTTGATTGCTGCGTTGGAGGCGTTTCGTGCGCGGCACCCGGCCCTGCAGCTGCACCTGTCGACCTCACCGGCACCGGCCGACCTGATTCCCGAGCGGTTCGACCTGGCAATCCGTCTTGGCCGCCTGCCGGATTCGGGCCTGCACGCCAGCGAACTGGAACGCCATCCACTGTGCCCCGTGGCGGCTCCGTCCCTACTGGCACGCCTGCCCTCTGCCGATGCTGCCGACGACCCCGTGCAGCTGGGCGCCCTGCCCCGCCTCGGTTACCCGCGCCTGGCCGACGTGCCGGTGATCGCGCCTGATGGCAGCGGCGCCCTGTTTGCCACCAACCCGGGCAACGCGGTGGTACGCGTGGATGGTGCCAGCAGCCTGCGCGCGTTCGCCCTGGCCGGCGCCGGGGTCACCGTTCTGCCACGCTGGCTGATCGAGGACGACCTGGCCCAGGACCGGCTGCGCCCGGTGCTGCGCCAGCACCGCTTCCCGCAGCAGAGCGTGTACGCGGTCTACCCGCACAGCACGCAGCCCTCGCCGAAGGTGCGGCAGCTGATCGATTTCCTGCGTGGGTGGTCTGAAAGCGGGCGCGGGTAGCCTCCTGCGGCCAATCGCCAGGCCGCAGTGAAGTTACAGAGGGTACGAGCCTCCACGAACATCGCCAACCCAGCTATCGAACAAACTCCCCGGTGTCAGATCGTCACTGTGTGAGAACTTTGGTTCATACGACATTTTCGCCCGCATCTCATTGCTCCCCACAACGTAGTGAATGCGGATCTCAGTAGGCATCTCAGCGCCGAACTCATTGCACTTTTCTTCAAGCGCATCTATTTCATCCAGCCCAGCATCAAGCACCCAAGCCAAGCTCTCATTCAACGAGTCATACATCCCACCTCCAGATTTTCGGACGTCATTCAGCTGTTCCTTCTCCACCACAGAACCGTTGAGTCTGTAGAAGAAATCAAACATTGAAATCCCATCTTCACTCGCAACGAAGATGAATACTTCGTCAGCCGTCGCACCGGCATAATCGAGCGCGAGTCGAACCATGCTCGCCTGAGCGTCTGAAACGTGTTCCTCAAAGATCTTGTTCATTGTTCGATCCTCGTAGCACTCGCTTGAATTGGCACTGATACTGAGTTGACCGAGTGAGTGCACTCCGTGCTGCTCGGCTCGAGATCACACCTGCTGCAGCCTTCGCTGGGCTGACGCCGCCACCATCTCGTCAGGGTCACCCGTTAGCAGCTCCAGGACCTCCCTGGATACCTTTGGATTGCAGGCGATTCGGTGACGGACGCTTGCATCGGAATCCCTTGCAAGGCGTGACATCAATGCTGGATCCAGCCGGCGCTTGCTCGCAATTTTCCAGCGGACATCTACGTCATCGCTGGCAGCCAACTGCTCGATGATGGCTAGGGGAATCGTTTTGTTTCCGGCAACGCAACGCGCCAGCTCCGGATAGGTCGACAGGATATCGCGCCACGTCTGATCGTCAGCGTGCCGCAAAGCGAACGAGGTATCCGACTCGTTTTCACACAACCGTTTGAATTCCCATGCGCTCGCGATCATTCGCTGGCCCTCCTGCGCCAGCCTTCCAGTATTGGCTGACCGGCAATTGACCTCCAGTGGCAGAAGCGACATGACTATCCGCCCCGGCGCCTGCTGTTCCATCGTCCGCCGGGCATGGCCCGGCGAGCGCAGCGGCACCCCACAAACAGAAACGGCCCCTTTCGGGGCCGTTCCTTCAAGCATCAACAACCCGCAGTATCAGCGCAGCACCTGCTCCACCAGCTGCACGTCCACGCTCTGCAGCGGCTCGGCCGCATTGCGCGACAGCTGCACCTGGTAGGTGCCGCCGTCGATCTTCCACTGGCGGGCCTGCGCATCGTAGTGCGCCAGCGTCTTCGGCTCGGCTTCGATGCGGATGCGGCGCTGTTCGCCCGGCTGCAGGGTCACCTTGTCATAGCCGATCAGGCGGATCGGCGTGGTGCTGCCGGCCGGCAGCTTCAGGTACAGCTGGGCCACGTCGGCACCGGCGCGCTTGCCGGTGTTGCGAATGTCCACGCTGGCGACCAGGCGCGAGCCTTCCACACTCACCTTGAGGTTTTCATAGGCGAACGAGGTGTAGGACAGGCCATGACCGAACGCGAAGGTGGGCTTCAGGCCCTTGGCCGCCATCCACTTGTAACCGACGTTGGCACCTTCGATATCGAAATCGAACACATCACCGAACGGCTTGGCCGGCTTGAAGCCGAGGCCGTCGATGTGCGGGCGCGGCAGCTGCGATTCGTCCATCACCCAGGTCACCGGCAGGCGGCCGGACGGATTGACCTGGCCGGTCAACAGCGCGGCAATGCCTTCGCCACCGCGGATGCCCGGGTACCAGGCCTGCAGCATCGCCGGCACCTGCGCCAGCCATGGCGTGCGCACCGGGCCATTGGTTTCCAGCACCAGCACGGTCTTCGGGTTGGCCTTGGCCACCGCCGAGATCAGCGCGTCCTGGTTGTCCGGCAGCTGCATGTCCGGCAGATCCACCGATTCGGCGGCCCACTGGGTGGCGAACACGATGGCCACATCCGCCTGCGCGGCCGCCTTGGCCGCGGCGGCGACGTTGGTGCCGTCCACGTACTCGATGGTCGCGTCCGGACGCGCTGCGCGCAGCGATTCCAGCGGCGAGGACGGGTGGAAGATCACCGGGCCCGGCCAGGTGGTCGGCAGCACGCCCGGCACCGCATTGGTGCCCTTGGCGGTCACGCCCACCATCGACGAACCACCGCCACCGATCACGCCCTTGTCGGCATGGCCGCCAATGATGACGATGCGCTTCACCGTGTCGGCCAGCGGCAGCAGGTTGCCTTCATTGCGCAGCAGCACGCTGCCCTCTTCCACCGTGCGCTGGGCGACGGCGAAGCCGGCCTCGGCATCCACCTTCTGGTGCTGCGGCGGGTTGTCGAAGTTGCCATGCAGGAACATCGTGCGCAGGATGCGCGCGACCATGTCATTCAGGCGCGCCTGCGGCACCACGCCGCCATGCACGGCCAGGCGCAGCGGCTCATCGAAGAACACCGCCGCGTCGAACACTTCACCGGCCGACTGCTGGTCCAGGCCGGCCAGCGCCGCCTTCGAGCCGCTGTGCACGCCGCCCCAGTCGGACATCACGAAGCCGGGGAACTTCCATTCCTGCTTCAGCACCTGGTTCATCAGGTAGCCGTTCTCGCAGCCGTAGGTACCATTGATCTTGTTGTACGAGCACATCGCCACGCCCGGGCGGCCGGCTTCGAGCGCGATCTCGAAGGCCAGCAGGTCCGACTCGTGCATGGCCTGTTCGCCGATGCGCACGTCGTGGAAGTTGCGCCGGGTCTCCATGTCGTTCAGCGCGAAGTGCTTCATCGAGGAGATCACGTGCTGGCTCTGCACGCCCTGGATCAGCGCGCCAACCATCGAGCCGGCCAGCAGCGGATCCTCACCGGCATATTCGAAGTTGCGGCCGTTGCGTGGGTCGCGCTGCAGGTTGACGCTGCCCGACAGCAGGATGTTGAAGCGCTGCTGCCATGCCTCGCGGCCCATGGTCGCGCCGCCGGCGAAGGCGACTTCGCGGTTCCAGCTGGAGGCGGTGGATGGGCCGGACGGCATTGCGGTGGCGAAATCGCCCGGGCGGATGCCGCCCGGATTGGTCACGCCGACACCGGCATCGGCCGACTGCTGCGACGGGATGCCCAGCCGCGGTACGCCCGGCACGAAGCCGGCCGAACCGACCGCACCTTCCGGCAGCGGGCCACCGTCTTTGCCCAGCCCGAAGTAGCTGTGCAGCATCTGGAACTTCTCATCCTCGGTCATCGCCTTCAGCAGCAGCGCAGCGCGCGCATCGGCGTTGAGGGCGGTGTCCATCCATGGCTTTTCGCCGTGCTTGTCGGCGGCATAGGCCAGTGTCAGCAGGGTGGCGCGCAGGGTGCTGCCCTCCATCTTGAACGGTGCGCTGCTGGCGGCCTGGAAGCCGTCGCTGAAATAGCTGGCATCGGCTTCCAGCGCCACACGCGCCGGATCGAAGCCTGCGGCCTTGGCCGATTCACCGGCCACTGCGCCGAGCAGCACCGCCGGGGCGCCCAACCGCGAACGGGTGACCAGCGCCGGCAGCTGCGCCGCACCTGCACCGGCATCGGTATAGACCGCCACGGTATGGCGGCCATCGTCCAAGCGCAGGTAGTTCAGGCCTGGCTGGTCGGGGCCGGATTCGGCGGCGATCGGCAGCCGGGTCAGCACGGCCTGGCCGCGCTGGGTCTGGCCGTCGTCCTTGCCGGCGGCAACGAAGCGGTATTCATAGCCCAGGCCGTCGGCCAGCACCTGCAGCGGATCGACCTGGCCGATGCCGCGCTGCACCTGGCGCACGCTCACCGCGTCCACCTTCAGGCTCTTCAGTTGCGCCGCCAGGGCCGGCATCGCCTCGGCGTTGGGCGCCTGTTCCAGGGTCAGCACAGTGAACGCGGCGGGGTCGGCCCAGGCCGGAGCGGCCAGTGCGGCAGACAGGGCCAGAGACAGTGCAAGCGGTTTTGTAAACGTTTTCATCGGCAGGCGTAATTCCGTTGCCAAGGCAATCGGTCCAGGGAAAGTGCCGCCGAAGGGTGCAGCGTTCATGCCGCGCAGGGGTTGCCGGGCAACGTCCCGCAGGCCGAAGGGCGGGCCGGTCTGCGCGCGGGACCCTCCTCCCGGCGTGACAACCTGCCTGCCCGGGCCGCGCAGGGCGACCCAATCCTGTGAAGATTGTGCGAGGGCGTTCACACCTGTCAACAGGACCTAAGTCACAGAGGCAACCCGGCCAGCGGTTATCAGGCCATCACCGGCGGTCATCAGCAGGCCGCGTGGGGCTGCCGATAATGAGGTGTCACCGGCCCTGGACCCCGCCCATGAACATACACCGCGACTTCGACCATCTCTGGCGCGACCGCTGTGATACCTCCACCCAGCGCAGCCCACGCGTGCTGATCCGGGTATTCGTTGCCCCTGGCGAACTGGAGCGCAGCGTGGCGTTCTACGAGCAGTTGCAGGGTGTGGTGGCCGATGCGGGCTTCCCGTTTCCCGATGCCGGCCTACGCCTGGCGATGGTCGGTGCATTCCTGCTGATCGAAGGCAGCCAGGCGGCGCTGGCCCCGTTCACTTCGACCACGGGGACACTGCTGGTCGATGACGTTCGGCCCTATCACGACAAACTGGTCGCGGCTGGCGCCGAGATCATCTTCCCGTTGCAGGTGGTACCGACCGGGGCGGCGTTCAACGCGGTGCATCCCGATGGCACGGTGGTCGAGTACGTGCATCACCGGCCCGACCCGCACGGCCGGTGAGGGTGCGCACGGCCGGGCTGCGCCCGGCCCCCGCGGTAGTGCCGGCCGCTGGCCGGCAACCTCAGAAGCAACAGCCGAAGCAAAAGCGGGCTTCCTGTGCGATGGCGGGGTGGGTCCGGTTGCGGGGGGCGCTGCAAGTACGTCCATGTAAGCTCGATCGCCGCTTGCTCGTGTGCGCTGTCCTGCGCACACGGCAAGACCTGGGTTGGGCGTCCTGCCCAACCCGCCCGAGGCATGCCTCGGGCCCATGGCGCTCACGCCCTCCGCAACCGGACCCACGCCGCCTTCGACAATTCGTCGCAATCTGCAGTAGATCCACGCCATGCGTGGATGCTCTTCGTTTCATTGTCGAATTACTCGATTCCGATGGAGATTCATCCACGCATGGCGTGGATCTACAATCCCGTCATGTCTTCCCCCGCCCTGCCCTGGAACGGCACGTTGCTGCTGGATGCGCACGCCGCCGTACTGCACGGTCATGCCGGTGACAGCGCTTCGCATGCGCACTACGCCCATCAACTGCTGTTGAGCGACGGTACGTCCTGGCACATCGAGATCGATGGCGTGCAGCAGCAGGGCCAACGGCTATGGCTGCCTTCGTTCCAGCCGCACGCGATCCTGTCAGCGCCGGAAGCGGGCTGTACGGTGTTCCTTGAGCCGGCGCATGCCGATCCCGAACAGATCCAGCGGCACCTGCATGCGCTGCCGGGTAACGCGCTGGCGCTGCACGACTGGCTGCCACGGCTGAGCCGCCCGCAACCGCTGGACCGCCGCGTGCAGGCGGCACTGGCCCGTATCGCCCAGCACCTGCCTGGCCCGGTGCCGGCTGCCGACATCGCCAAAGCGGCGCACCTATCGACCAGCCAGCTGCACCGGCGCTTCCAGTCCGAGCTGGCAGTGACCTTGCGCGGCTGGGTGCTGTGGCAACGGCTACGCACTGCGCTCACGCATCATCTGAGCGGTCACAACCTGACCGACAGTGCGCATGCCGCTGGATTCGCCGATCTGGCCCATCTCTCGCGCAGCCTGCGCCGCATGTTCGGCATCGGTGCCGCGCAGCTGCAGGGCCTGCAGCTGCACGCGGCCTGACATGTTCAATCATTCGCGCCTGCGCAGGCCTTCCGGCAACTCCGGCACCTCGCCATGCGGCAGTTCGCGGAACGGCGCCAGCAGCTGCCCCGGATAATCGCGCGGATAGTCCGGTTGGCTGCCGATGCCGAGGTCGCGTTGCTGCAGCCGATAGCCCGGTGCATCGAAGGCGGTCCCCAACAGGTGATCCCATGCGGTCAGGAACAGGCCGAAGTTGACGTCGCCGGCGGTGCCGTAACGCATGTGGTGGAAGCGGTGCAGCGGCGCCCATGCCATCACCCGGCCCAGCACGCCGGGACGCATGTCCACGTTGGAGTGCTGCAGCAGCAGCTGGATGGCAATGGCGAAGGCCAGCACCGCAGCCACCGGCATCGGCAGGCCCAACAGCAGCAGCGGCAGTACGCCACCCACCGCTTCGGCCGCCTGGTGCAGCGGGTGTTTCATCAGCCCGTTGAAGCCGTACATGCGGGTGACGCTGTGGTGCACCGCATGCAGCCGCCACAACCAGCCGATGCGATGGCTGGCGTAGTGCACCAGGGTGATACCGAGATCAGCGCAGACGATGGCCAGCAGCGCCTGTAGCGCGAATGGCCACTGCAGAGGCCAGGCCTGCCATGGAATGATTGCCGCCAGCAGCGGCACCGCCGCGATCGACAGCAGGTTCAGGCTTTCATTGACCAGTGCATGCAGGGCGTCACGCAGGCTGTCGCCGTGGTCGTGATTGAACGCGGGGTCATACGGCCACGCGCGCTCGGCGGCGAACGAAACCGCAATGGCGGCCGCCAGCAAGGCCAGCAGCCACAGCGGGTCACCGTGGCAGTGGCCGATCCAGACGACGGCAGTGGCGACGAATCCAAGCAGGAACAGCGGGGCATACAGGCGGAGCATCCAGTGCTTCATGGGCAACCCGGAAAGTGAGGGGCCTGCATGCTGGCGTGGCGTGTGGATTGCTGGCTTGAACAAACGGCGCAACTCTGCGGGCACCACGCTTCCCACATCCACGCATGGCGTGGATCTACAATGGCGCCCTCATCGCGCCCGGGGCCGGCATGGATTCCTTCAACCTGATGCGTGCCTTCCGTCGCATCGTCGAACGCGGCGGGCTCGCTCGTGCCGCCGAAGACCTGGGCATGTCGCCGGCCGGGCTCAGCAAACAGCTGCGCACGCTGGAAGCGCATCTGGGCGTGGTACTGCTGCAGCGGACCACGCGGCGCATGAGCCTGACCGAGACCGGCCACGCCTATTACCGCGAATGCTGCCGCCTGCTCGACGAACTGGACGCATTGGAACGTGGCATCGCCGAACAGCGTGGCGAGGTGGCCGGGCGCCTGCGTGTCAATGCACCGCAGTCGTTCGCGCTGAGCACGCTGTCGCCGCTGCTGCCCCGCTTCCTGCAGCAGCATCCGCAGCTGTCGCTGGACCTGGTGATGGAAGACCGCCTGCTCGACGCGGTCGGCGAAGGTTTCGATGTGTCGCTGCGGCTGCGTGCCGAGCTGGATGATTCACGCCTGGTGGCGCGCCGGCTGGCGTCGCTGCAGCAGGTGCTGTGCGCGGCCCCGTCCTACCTGCGGCAGCATCCGGCACCGCAGGCGGTGAACGATCTGCAGGCGCACAGCGTGCTGGCCTACAGCCTGTCCGACTCCCCCGGCAGCTGGCCGTTGCTCGGCCCTGATGGCCAGGTGACGATCACCCTGCCAGCGCGCGTCACCGTCAACAACAGCCTGCTGCTGCGCGACCTGCTGGTGGCCGGCATGGGCATCGGCGCCCTGCCCTCGTTCCTGGCGGCACCCGCACTGGCCCGTGGCGAACTGCAGCAGGTGCTGCCCGACCACCGCTATCCGCCACGCTTCGTGCATGCGGTCTATCCCACGTCGCGCCATCTGCAACCCAAGGTGCGTGCCTTCATCGATTTCCTGCACGCCGAGCTGCCCGGCTGCGCTGGCCTGGATTCGTAACCGCCAGCGAAAACTGAGCTGCCCGCGGCGTGCTGTTTCGGCCACGCCGCGCTGCCTACTCTGCCGCCTCCCCTCTCACCGATGGCAGGCAGATGTCTTCCGTTCCTTCCCCCGCCACCGCCGCGCCGGTGGTCGATTTCTTCCACGACGTGGTCTGCGGCTGGTGCTTCGTGCTGGCCCCGCGCCTGCAGCAGGCCTGCGCCGAACTCGGCATCCAGGTACGCCACCGCAGCTTCGTGCTGCAGGACTCGCGCGCGCAGATGGTCGAAGTGTTCGGCTCGATGGAGCGCGCCAAGGCGATCATCCTGCGCCACTGGACCGACTGCGCCGCGCATGAAGACACCGCGCGCATCGATATCGAGGGCATGCGCGCACAGGACTTCGAGTATCCGTCCGGCTGGCTCGGCGCACTAGCCTGCCAGGCTGCCGGCATGCTCGGTGGCAACGACGCCCATGGCGCGATGTTTGATGCCGTGCAATGGGCGCACCTGCACCAGCACCGCAACATCGGCGACGCCGAAGTCCTGCTGGATATCGCCGAAGCGCTGGGCCACCCGCGTGGCGCCTTCGCTGACCACATGCGCAGCGACGCAGTAGCCCGGCGCGTGCAGGCCGACCGTGCCGAAGCCGCGACCCTCGGCATCCGCTCCATTCCCACCGTGATCGGCGGCAACGGCCTGCGCCTGCAGACCCTGCCGCTGCCACACCTGCGCCAGGCCCTGGCGCACCTGGTCGCGGCCTGAGCCGCGCCCCCCCACCCTGCAAGGAGACTCCCCATGACCCCACGTACCCTGGCCACCGCGCTGGCCCTGCTGCTGGCCGGCACCGCAGCTTCCACCACCGTATCCGCGCACGAACGCGTCCCCTCCGGCCAGCAGGTCGGCACCAGCCCCTGGGGGCCGAAGGACGAGATCGGCCGCCTCAACCTGATCACCGAGGCCTCGCGTGCGGCGATCCTGTCGCGGGTCAGCGGCGGCAAGGCCTATGACCTGGCCACCGAGTACTACGTCGGCATGCCCAGCTGGCAGGATGCCGGCGACCCGCACTACCAGTTCTGGATGACCCACACCCCGCGCGGCACGGTGATGGACGACCCGATGGGCGTGGGCGAGACCATGAACCTCACCCGCAGCTACACCGGCACCGCGTTCTCGATGTACAGCCACACCGGCACCCACATCGATGCGCTGAACCACTTCGGCATCCACGGGAAGATCTGGAACGGCTTCGAGGCCGACAAGCATCTCGGCGATCGTGGCTGGAATGTCACCGGCATCGAGAAGTTCCCGCCGCTGATCGCGCGTGGCGTGCTGATCGACGTGGCCGCCGCCAAGGGCGTGGACATGCTGCCGGACAGCTATCGCGTCACCCGCCAGGACCTGAAGGATGCGCTGGCACGCCAGAAGGTGAAACTGCAGCAGGGCGACGTGGTGCTGATCCGCACCGGCCGCATGCGCCTGTTCGAACAGCCCAGGGCCTACATGGCCAACCCGCCGGGCATGGGCCTGGATGCGGCACGCTTCCTGGTCGAGGACAGCGGCGCGATGATCGTCGGTGCCGACAACCTCAGCTTCGAGACCTTCCCCTCGGAGGTGTCCGACGACTACGTGCCGCTGCACACCTACCTGCTGGCCCAGCAGGGTGCGCCGATCATCGAGCTGGTGGCGCTGGACGAACTGGCCCGCGACAAGGTCTACGAATTCGCCTTCATCGGCGGCCCGCTGAAGATCCGCGGTGGCGATGCCGCGCCCCTGCGCCCGGTGGCGTTGCCGGTCCACCCGTAACCGCATCCTTTGGGTGCCGACCTTGGCCGGCACTCCTACCCCCTTCAGCAACCTGAAACCCGGCCCTCGGATTTCATTAGTAATTCTACTTACAACGCGAGTAGCATGTCTGGTCTCAGCCCCTGATACCGGCCCGTCGATACTCGCGCCATGCCCGCCGTTTCCGCCCGTTCCTGCCGTTTCCAGCCCACCCGGCGCCTCCCCGGGAGGATCGGCTGATGGGTGCGGTCGTTGCCCTCGACCGGCTGCTGGACGGGCGCCAGCTGTGGCGCGGCCCGGCCCGCCAGGGCCCAGCCAGCGACCATCTGGCCAGCGGCCATCCGGCACTGGATGCACGCCTGCCCGGCGGCGGCTGGCCGGCCAGCGGACTGTGCGAGGTGCTGCAGGCGGCGCCCGGCGTTGGCGAACTGGCGCTGGTATGGCCGGCACTGGCCAGGCTGAGCCAGCGCGACCGCCCGATCGTCCTGGTCGCTCCGCCCTACCGTCCGCATGCCCCGGCCTGGGCCGCCGCCGGGCTGGACCTGGGCCAGTTGCAGATCATCCACGCCGCGCCGAAGCAGGCACTGTGGGCCGCCGAACAGTGCCTGCGCTCTGCGGCCTGCGCGGCGGTACTGTGCTGGCCGCACCAGGCCGACGACCGTTCACTGCGCCGGCTGCAGGTGGCTGCCGACAGCGGCCAGTGCTTGGGCTTCGTGTTCCGCGAGGCGCAGGCCGCGCGCAATCCCTCCCCGGCCAGCCTGCGCCTGCAGCTCGACCACGGCCAGGTGCGGGTGCTGAAGTGCCGTGGCGGGTTGCCGCCGGCGCAGCCGTTGCCGCTGGCCATCGCCCACTGAGGACGCGCCATGCACTGGGCCTGCCTGTTGTTGCCGCAGCTGGCGCTGGACAGCGTGCTGCGCCTGCAGCCGGATCCGCAGCGGCCGCTGGTCCTGCTGCAGGGGCCGGCGCAGCGTCGCGTGCTGCGCGCGGTCAGCCCGTCGGCACGTGCAGCAGGGCTGCGCCCGGGCATGCTGCTTTCGGCTGCGCAGGTACTGGTGCAGGACATGCAGCTGCACGACTACGACCCGAGTGCCGAACAGCACACCCGGCAGCTGCTGGCCAGCTGGGCCTATGCCTACAGCTCGCAGGTCAGCCTCGATTTTCCGCATGCGCTGGTGCTGGAAATCGGTGCCAGCCGCGCCCTGTTCGGTGACTGGCTGACGATCCAGCAGCGCCTGCGCAACGAACTGCACGAACTCGGCTTCCGCCACCGCCTGGTGGCCGCGCCTACCCCACATGCCGCGCGCGTGCTGGCCAACGTCCACGATGGCCTCGGCCTTGATGCGCAGCAGCTGCCGGCGGCGCTGGCGCAGCTGCCCCTGGCACGTTGCGGCCTGCCCAGCGAGGCGGTGACCGTGCTTGGCCGTTCCGGCCTGCGCACGCTGGGGGCGGTGCTCAAGCTGCCGCGCGACAGCCTGGCCCGGCGCTTCGCCCCCGAGGTCCTGCAGCAGCTGGATGCATTGCGCGGGCTGCCCACCGCGCCATTGCGCTACTACCAGCCACCGGACCGTTTCGATGCGCGCATCGAATTCGAATACGAGATCGAATCCAGCCAGGCCCTGCTGTTCCCGCTGCGCCGCCTGCTGCTCGACCTGGCCGCCTTCCTGTGCTCGCGCGATGGCGGCGTGCAGCGCTTCGACCTGCATTTCGAGCATGACCTGTTGCCGGCCAGCGTGCTGACCATCGGCCTGTTGGCGCCCGAGCGCGATCCCACGCTGCTGTTCGAGATCGCACGCAACCGCATGGAAGCGTTCGCCCTGCCGGCCGGCAGCCGCGCACTGCGACTGCAGGCCGAACAGCTGCCGCCGTTCGTACCCGCCGCGCGTGACCTGTTCGATACCCGTCCGGCGCAGGCGATGCCGTGGAACCAGCTACGTGAGCGCCTGCGCGCGCGGCTCGGCGATGACGCCGTGCAGCCGCTGGCAGTGCAGGCCGACCATCGTCCCGAACGCGCCAGTGGCACCCAGCCACCGGCCAAGCCCCCGTCGTACTGGCCACTGCGCCCCGGCTGGTTGCTGGATGCGCCGCAACCGCTGCGTGATCCGAGGCTGCGCATCGTCACCGGACCGGAGCGGATCGAATCGGGCTGGTGGGACCAGGCCGACGCGCGCCGCGACTATTACGTGGTGGAAACCGCGCATGGCCAGCGCGGCTGGGCTTTCCGTGACCGCAACAATCCACATGCGCCGTGGATGCTGCACGGCTGGTTCGGCTGAGCCGCCATGCACAGCGAACTGCCCGGCTACGCCGAACTGCACTGCCTGTCGGCCTTCAGTTTCCAGCGCGGTGCTTCGATCGCCGAAGAGTTGTTCGCGCGCGCCGCGGGCCAAGGCTACCGCGCGTTGGCGATCACCGACGAATGCTCGCTGGCCGGCATCGTGCGCGCCTGGCAGGCAGCGAAGACACATGGCGTGGCACTGATCGTCGGCGCCGAATTCCAGGTCGAGGACGGGCCGAAGCTGGCCCTGCTGTGCACCGACCAGACCGCCTATGCCGGGCTGTGCCAGTTGATCACGACCTGTCGGCGGCGGGCTGCCAAGGGCGAGTACCGCTGCCTGCGCGACGATCTGCTCGGCCTGCCCGACGGTTTGTTGTGCCTGTGGCTGGACCGGCAGCCATCCGCCACCGATCTCGAGTTGCTGCGCACCGGCTTCGATGATCGGCTGTGGCTGGCGGTGGAACTGCACCGTGAACACGATGACGCACGCCGCCTGCAGCAGCTGCGGGCCTTCGGCGAACGCCACCGCCTGCCCCTGGTCGCCAGTGGCGATGTGCATATGCACGTGCGCCGCCGCCGTGCCCTGCAGGACACACTGACCGCGATCCGCCACCGCTGCAGCGTGGCCGAGGCCGGCTGGCGCCTGTTTCCCAATGGCGAGCGCCACCTGCGCCCGCGTACCGCGCTGGCCCAGCTGTATCCGCCCGAACTGCTGGCTGAAACCCTGCGCATCGCCGAACGCTGCCACTTCACCCTGGAACAGCTGCAGTACACCTATCCGCGTGAGCTGGTGCCCGAAGGACACGATCCGGACAGCTGGCTGCGCGTGCTGGTCGAGCGCGGCATCCGGTGGCGCTGGAAAGGCGGCATCGAAGCGAAGCAACGCACGCAGATCGAGCACGAACTGGCGCTGATCAAGCAGAAGAACTACGCCTCCTACTTCCTCACCGTGCAGGACATCGTGCGCTTTGCGCGCAGCCAGGACATCCTCTGCCAGGGCCGTGGCTCAGCGGCCAACTCAGCGGTGTGCTTCGTGCTGGGCGTGACCGAGATCGACCCGGCACGCAGCAACCTGCTGTTCGAGCGCTTCATTTCCGCCGAGCGCGACGAGCCGCCGGATATCGACATCGACTTCGAGCACGAGCGTCGCGAGGAGGTGCTGCAGTACGTGTTCAAGCGCTACGGCCGCGAGCGCGCCGCACTGACCGCGGTGGCGATCAGCTACCGTGGCCGCAGCGCGATCCGCGACGTGGCCCGCGCACTGGGCCTGCCGATGGACCAGGTCAACGAACTGGGCGCGGCCATGGACCACTGGGGCGGCAACATCCCATTGCCGGAAACCCTGCGCGAGCGCGGTTTCGATCCGGACACGCCGTTGATGCGGCGCCTGCTGGCGCTGACCGCCGAGCTGATCGACTTCCCGCGCCACCTGTCGCAGCATCCGGGCGGTTTCGTCATCTCCGAGCATCCGCTGTCGACCCTGGTGCCGGTGGAGAACGCGGCGATGGCCGATCGCACCGTCATCCAGTGGGACAAGGACGATCTGGATGCCACCGGCCTGATGAAGGTCGACTGCCTGGCATTGGGCATGCTTACGGCCATCCGCAAGTGCCTGGCGATGCTGAAACAGCATGGCCTGCACGAAGGGCGCATGGACGCCATCCCGCCCAAGGATGCAAAGACCTTCGACATGATCTGCGCCGCTGACACCATCGGCGTGTTCCAGATCGAATCGCGCGCGCAGATGGCGATGCTGCCGCGCATGCAGCCACGCACGTTCTATGACCTGGTGATCGAGGTGGCGATCGTGCGCCCTGGCCCGATCCAGGGCGACATGGTGCACCCCTATCTGGAGCGGCGCCGGGTCCTGCGCGAACAAGGCCCGGACGCGTTGAACGACCCGGACAACCCGCTCTACCCACCGCAGCTGGAACGCGTGTTCGCACGCACGCTGGGCGTGCCGCTGTTCCAGGAACAGGTGATGCAACTGGCGGTGGAAGCAGCCGGCTACACGCCGGGCCAGGCCGATGCCCTGCGCCGCTCGATGGCGGCGTGGAAGCGCCGTGGCGGTCTGGAACCGCATCGCGAGAAGCTGCTGGCCGGCATGCTGGAGAACGGCTTCAGCCGCGAATACGGCGAGCACCTGTTCGAGCAGATCAAGGGCTTCGGCGATTACGGCTTCCCGGAAAGCCACGCCGCCAGCTTCGCCCTGCTGACCTATAACAGCTGCTGGCTGAAGTGCCACCACCCGGCCGCATTCACTGCCAGCCTGATCAACAGCCAGCCGCTGGGTTTCTACAGCCCCGACCAGCTGCTGCAGGACGCGCGGCGGCATGGCATTACCGTTCTTCCCGTGGACGTACGCCACAGCGACTGGGACTGCACGCTGGACTTCAGCAGGGGGCCGGCGGCGATCCGCCTGGGCCTGCGCCTGATCGACGGCTGCAACGAAGGTGCCGTGCAGGCCATCATGCGCGAGCGCGCGCGGCGCCCGTTCGACGACATCGGCGACCTATGCCAGCGCACCGCACTGGACCGCCGCCAGCAGGGCCTGCTGGCCGATGCCGGGGCACTGCGCGGGCTCAGCGGCCATCGCCATCGTGCACGCTGGGATATCTCGGGCGTAGAGAACCGGCTGCCGCTGTTCGACCAGGCCCGTGCCACTGCCGAAGCCCGCGTGCCCCTGCCACTGCCCAGCGCCTGGGAGGACATGCAGGCCGACTACCGCAGCACGGGCACCACCCTCGGCCGTCACCCGATCTCGTTCCTGCGCGCGCAGCTGCGTAGCCGTGGCTGCCTGGATGCCGCACAGCTGGCCGGGCACGGCCACGGCCGCCGTGTGCGCATCGCCGGACTGGTGCGCATGCGCCAGCGGCCACAGACCGCCAGCGGGGTGACTTTCCTCACCCTCGAGGACGAGACCGGCATGGTCAACGCCGTGGTCTGGCGGCACCTGGCCGATCGCCAGCACCGGGTGCTGGTCGATACCCAGCTGATGCAGATCGATGGTCGCCTGGAACGCGTCGATGGCGTGCAGCACGTCATCGTGCAGCGCATGCACTGCCTGGATGAACTGCTGCAGGGACTGCGCAGCCACAGCCGCGATTTCCACTGACGATACACAACGTCACACAACGAACTGGCCATAGCCGGTCCGCATCCGCTATCGTCGGCACATCCAAGGAAGGACGACCCGATGCCCCGTGCGCTGCTGCTGACCACCCTGGTGGTCTCGACCCTCGCCCTGCTGGTTTCCGGCTGGACCGCCTGGAGCCTGCATCGCAGCCAATCACCACAGCGCATCATCGAGGCGCGCGGGCTGGTCATCCACGATGCAAGCGGCCAGCCGCGGGTGATCCTCGGCGCACCGGTTCCCGATCCGCTCAGCCAGGGCCGCAGCCAGGGGCCGCGCGCCACTGCGCTGTCCGGCCTGATCCTGCTCGGTCCCGACGGTTCCGAGCGCGGCGGTTATGGCACCAGCGACCGCGGCGGCGAAGCCCTGCTCACCCTTGACGATGCCACCGGCACCACCGAGGTGTTCAAGGTCGTCGCCAACCCGGACCGCGGCGCCAGCCTGATGGTCAAGCACCAGAACAACACCGGCGCCATGCTCACCTCCTGGCAGGGCAAGCCGGAGCTGATGTTCGTCGATGACAGTGGCCAGTCCTACTACGTGCGCCCGGGCGCCAACGCCGCGCCCTGATCTGCTTGTGTAGAGTCGAGCCATGCTCGACTGCTTCTATCAACAGCAGCCGAGCATGGCTCGGCTCTACAAAGGCGAAGCAACGTCGAGCATGGCTCGACGCTACAGAGCGAACACCGCCGCCAGGTCATCCGCCAGCTGCCGCAGCTGCGTTGCCCCCAGCGCAGCGCAGGTGATGCGCAGGCCATGCCCCGGCGCTGCCACCGCGAACACTTCGCCCGCGCGCACATGCCATCCGCGCGAAGCCAGGGCCAGCACCTGCGGATGGCTGTCGGCCTGCAACGGCAGCCACAGGTTCAATCCTTCCATCGGCAACGGTGTCGGCAGGCCACGCGCATGCAGCAACTCCTGCAGCGAGCGCAGGCGCTGCTGGTAACGCTCACCTGCCGAAGCGATCTTCGCCCGCTGCGTTGCCGACGACAGCACCGAGGTCGCCGCATCCTGCAGCAGGTGACTGACCCAGCCGGTGCCGGACGCCAATCGCAGCCGCAGCCGCATCGCGGTCTCTTCATCGCAGGCCAGCCAGGCCAGCCGCAGGTCCGGGCCGAGCGGTTTGGACAACGAACGCAGCAGCGCCCAGCGCCGGCCATCCAGCGGCAGCACCGAGTGATAGGCCTGCTGCGAGAGCAGCGCGTAGTGATCGTCGATCAACACCGCCACCTGCGGGTAGGCCGCCAACAACTGCCGCAACGCCCGCGCCCGCTTCGCATCCAGGCTGGCCCCGGTCGGGTTGTGTGCCCGCGGGGTCAGCAACACCGCGCGTGCACCGGCCTCCAGTGCCTGCCGCAGCGAATCGACCTGCATGCCATGCGCGTCCACCGCCACCGGCAACGGCGCGTGACCCACCGCGTTGAGCACGTTGAGGCTGCCGAGGAAGCACGGATCCTCCACCGCGATGCGATCCCCCGGCAGCAGCCACGCCGACAGCAGGCGTTCGATGCCATCGACCGCACCATGGGTCAGTTCCAGCGCATAGCCCTCCGGGCAGTCCGCATCCAGCGAGGCGCGTGCCAGCGCCTCCAACCTCGGTTCGACCGTGCCCACGCCATACAGCCGTGGTGCGGCCGGGGCCAGGCGCAGGTTCGGCAGCAGGCGTGGATCCGGGTTGCCACCGGCCAGGTCCTGCAGGGCCAGCCCGGGCGTACTGCCTTCACGCGCCAGCGGCGGCGGCAGGCCACGCACCACCGTGCCGCGGCGGCCCGCCGTGCTGGCCAGGCCCGCCGCATCCAGGCGCTTGTAGGCAGCAGCCACTGTGTTGCGGTTCACTCCCAGCTGCTCGGCCAGTTCACGCACCGGCGGCAACACGCTGCCGGCCTGCAGGCGGCCCTTGCCGATGCCGTCGCGGATGCTGTCGAAGATCGACTCGGCACTGTGCCCGGTGATTTTCATTTTGTCCTATGCCAAAATATCTCTTGTCCTGTGCCAGTGTATCCCACCCTGGCCGCCCTGCATTGGAGGTGCCCGCATGCCCCTTGCCGCCGCCGACTGGCCCGTCGCCCAGTCCGTTGAACAGATCGCCGCCAACCTGGTCAAGGTGCGCCAACGCATCGCCGATGCCTGCGCCCGCGTCGGCCGGGACCCGGCCAGCGTGCGCCTGCTGCCGGTCAGCAAGACCGTCGATGACGCCCGCATCCGCATGGCGGTAGCCGCAGGCTGCCACGAACTGGGCGAGAACAAGGTGCAGGAGGCACAACGCAAGGCTGAAACGATGGCCGACCTGGGCGTGCACTGGTCGGTGATCGGCCATCTGCAGACCAACAAGGCGCGCTACGTGGCGCGCTTTGCCAGCGAGTTCCAGGCGCTGGACAGCCTGCGCGTGGCCGAAGCACTGCAGCAGCGCCTGCAGCTGGAAGACCGCACGCTGGATGTGTTCGTGCAGGTCAACACCTCCGCCGAACCCAGCAAGTACGGCCTGGAACCCGCTGCCGTCGAGGCCTTTGTGCAGCAGCTTCCAGCGTTCGATCGCCTGCACGTGCGCGGCCTGATGACCCTGGCCATCTTCACCCCCGATGTCGAGCGCGTGCGCGCCTGCTTCGTGCGCCTGCGCGAACTGCGCGACCAGCTGCAGCGCACCGCCCCGCCCGGCCTCGACCTGTCGCAGCTGTCGATGGGCATGTCCGGTGATTTCGAAGTGGCCATCGAGGAAGGTGCCACCGTGGTCCGCGTCGGCCAGGCCATCTTCGGTGCCCGTGCCACCCCGGACAGTTTCTACTGGCCGAACAGCGGAGCACCGGCATGAAGCACGCGGTTGTCCTGCAACACGTTGCCTTTGAAGACCTTGGCACCCTGAAACCGTTGCTGCTGGCGCAGGGCTGGCAGCTGCACGTGCTGCAGGCCGGCGTCGATGTGCTCGATGGCGCCGAAACCGCCGATCTGCTGGTCGTGCTGGGCGGTCCCATCAGTGCCAATGACACAGGGACCTATCCCTTCGTCAACGACAGCATTGCCCTGCTGCAGCGCCGGCTGCAGCAGCAGCGGCCCACCCTCGGCATCTGCCTGGGTGCACAGCTGATGGCGCGGGCACTCGGTGCCAGTGTCGCTCCCTGTGGTGGCAAGGAAATCGGCTTTGCGCCACTGCTGCTGACCGATGAAGGCCAGCGTTCTCCGCTGCAGTCCCTGCAGGGCATTCCGGTACTGCATTGGCATGGTGAAGCGTTCGAACTTCCGGCCGGTGCACGCCGCCTGGCCAGCACGCCGGCCTGCCGTCACCAGGCATTCGCCATCGGCAGCCACGCACTGGCCCTGCAATGCCATCCGGAACTGGACGCCCGCCAGTTCGAGCGTTGGCTGATCGGCCACACGCTGGAGCTGGCCCAGGCCGGCATCGATCCCAACGACCTTCGCGCGCAGGCGCGTCGCTATGGCGCACCACTGGCTGCGGCCGCCACCGCGATGTTCGACCATTGGCTGCAGGACCTGCCGGAGACACCACAATGAACTACCGATTGCAGATCCACCGCGATGGTGCCCACTGGGGTCACTTCGACTGCAGCGGCCCCGATGCCCTGCAACGCATGGACGCCATCGCCGCACAGCTGCCTGCCGATCAGGGCTTCCAGCTGAAACGGCAGAAAGGGGTCAGCGAAGAGCGCATCCTGTCCAGCAATGCCGATGGCCTGCGCGTACTGGCTTCGCAGATCCAGTACCGCGACATCTGACGATCGTCACGGTAGTGCCG
>NZ_JBSRQL010000016.1:0-112860 GCF_054083135.1 Stenotrophomonas maltophilia group sp. LNF247 | reverse complement strand
CCGAAGATGCGGTCGCCGGCGTCGCCCAGGCCCGGCAGGATGTAGCCCTTGTCGTACGGTTTCCTTATGTTGCTCTGCGTATCGCCGCCGCCGGGCGCTCCGGCGACAATACGGGTCCGAGCTGTTCCCCGTTCCCGTAATCGAGTGACTGATGAGCGCCTCTTTCGTTTCGCCTGATGTGATCCGCCGCCTGTTTGCGCAGGCCATGTCCCGCATGTACCGCACCGAAGTGCCGCTGTACGGCACGCTGGTGGAACTGGTGGAGCGGATCAACGCGCAGGTGCTTGCCCATGACCCGACGCTGGCCGCGCAGCTGCAGCGCAACGACGAGCGTGCGCGGCTGGATGAAGAGCGTCATGGCGCGATCCGCGTCGGCACCGCGCAGGAGCTGGCGACGCTGCGCCGCCTGTTCGCGGTGATGGGCATGTACCCCGTCGGCTACTACGACCTGTCGGTGGCCGGCGTGCCGGTGCACTCCACCGCGTTCCGCCCACTCACCGGCGCGGCGCTGGCACAGAATCCGTTCCGCGTGTTCACCTCGCTGCTGCGCCTGGAACTGATCGAAGATGAAGCGCTGCGTGCCGAGTCGGCGAAGATCCTGTCACGCCGCCGCATCTTTACCGACGGCGCACTGGCGCTGATCGACCAGGCCGAGCGTGACGGTGGCCTGGCGCAGGCCGATGCCGAGCGCTTCGTCGAGGAAGCACTGGAAACCTTCCGCTGGCACGGCGATGCCACGGTCGACCTGCCGACCTACCACGCGCTGCACAACGCGCATCGCCTGGTGGCCGACGTGGTCAGCTTCCGTGGCCCGCACATCAACCACCTGACCCCGCGCACGCTGGACATCGACGCTGCGCAGGCGGCGATGATCGAACACGGCATGGCGGCCAAGGCGGTGATCGAGGGCCCGCCGCGCCGCGCCTGCCCGATCCTGCTGCGCCAGACCAGCTTCAAGGCACTGGAAGAGGCCGTGCATTTCCCGGGCGGCGAAGGCGGCGATGCCGGCACCCATACCGCGCGCTTCGGCGAGATCGAACAACGCGGCCTTGCGCTCACCCCGAAGGGCCGCGCGCTGTACGACCAACTGTTGTCGCAGGCCCGCGATGCCGGTGGCGAAGGCAGCACCGGCGGCGACTACGGCCAGCGCCTGCAGGCGGTGTTCGCCAGCTTCCCGGATGACCATGACACGCTGCGCCAGGAAGGCCTGGGGTATTACCGCTACCAGCTGACCGACGCCGGCCGCGCCGCGCCGGAGCGCGTGGCCGATCTTCCCGCTGAAGTGCTGGTGGCCGCCGGCCTGGCCACGGCTGACCCGATCGTCTACGAGGATTTCCTGCCGGTCAGCGCCGCAGGCATTTTCCAGTCGAACCTGGGTGGCGAAGAACAGCGCGCCTATGCCGCGCATGCCAACCGCGAGGCCTTCGAGCAGGCATTGGGCGTGGCGGTGAACGACGAGTTCGAGATCTACGAGCGGCTGCAGGCCGAATCGCTGGCGGCGCTGCGTGGGTAAACCGCTTGCCGTGGAGCCGAGCGTGGGCTCGGCTCTACAGGGATTCTGCGGAGCGGCCCCTTTGTAGAGCCGAGCCATGCTCGGCTGCACTGGGATGGAGAGTCGAGCATGGCTCGACTCTACAGAAGCGGGCCTCAGCCCTTCATCGTTCCGGTATCCAGCCAGCGCTGGTGCCACGACAACGCTTCCGGCAGCAGGTGCGGGGTGTGCTTGCCGTAGCTCTCACGGCTGGCACGGTCGAAGTAATCCTGCAACTGCGGGCGGAAATCCGGGTGCGCGCAGTTGTCGATCAGCACCTGCGCGCGCTTGCGCGGGGTCAGCCCGCGCAGGTCGGCCAGGCCCTGTTCGGTGACGATCACCGACACATCGTGCTCGGTGTGATCGACATGGCTGGCCATCGGCACGATCGCCGAGATGGTGCCGTTCTTCGCGGTGGACGGGCTCAGGAACGCCGACAGGAAACCGTTGCGGGCGAAGTCGCCGGAACCGCCGATGCCGTTCATGATCCGCGTGCCCATCACGTGCGTCGAATTGACGTTGCCGTAGATGTCCACCTCGATCATGCCGTTCATGCCGATGCAGCCCAGGCGGCGCACCAGTTCCGGATGGTTGGAGATTTCCTGCGTGCGCATGATGATGCGCTCGCGGTAGAAATCGATGTTCTCCTTGAACGTCTCGTTGGCCTGCGGGCTCAGCGCGAAGCCGGTGCACGAAGCGTAGCTCAGCACGCCATCACGCAGCAGGTCGAGCATGCCGTCCTGGATCACTTCGGTGAACGCGGCCAGGTCGCGGAAACCGCTCTTGGCCAGGCCGGCCAGCACCGCGTTGGGAATGTTGCCCACGCCCGACTGCAGCGGCAGCAGGTTCGGCGGCAGGCGGCCCTTCTTCACCTCGTGCTTGAGGAATTCGATCAGGTGCGAAGCGATCTGTTCGCTGGTCGCATCGATCGGGCTGAACGGGCTGTTGCGGTCGGGGCCGTTGGTACGCACCACCGCCACGATCTTGTCCGGGTCGCAGCGCAGCGCGGTGTCGCCGATGCGGTCGTTGGCGTTCACCAGCGGAATCGGCTTGCGGTGCGGCGGCAGCGCGGTGCCGTAGTAGATGTCGTGCATGCCGTCGACGCCGGCCGGCTGCCATTCGTTGACCTCGACGATCACCTTCTTGGCCAGGTCCAGCCAGGTCTTGTTGTTGCCGACCGAGGTGGAGGGCACCAGCGAACCGTCCTCGCGGATGGCCGAGACTTCGATCACGGCGGTATCGATCTCGCCGTAGAAGCCGAACCACACGTGCTGGGCAACGTGGCTGAGGTGGATGTCGATGTAGTCCAGCTTGCCCTCGTTGATGCGGTTGCGCGCATCCGGGTCGCTCTGGAACGGCATGCGCATGGCGATGCCATCGGCCTTGGCCAGCGCGCCATCGAGTTCCGGCGCGGTGGAGGCGCCGGTCATCAGCTTGATCTGGAAAGGGTTGCCCTGGGCATGCACCGCTTCGATGCGGCGGGCCAGTTCGACGGGAACGGCCTTGGGATACCCGGAGCCGGTAAAGCCGCTCATGGCCACGGTTTCACCGGGCTGGATCAGCGCGGCTGCGGCCTCTGCGGAGACCACGCGGTCACGGAGACGCGCGTTGGCGATGCGATCAACAGACATGACGACACGTGTTGCTGGGGGGAATTCCGATTATCGGCCATCCTCATCCGTACGGGGGGTTCTACCTTCGTGGAATGGCTTTTCCCCAGGGGCTCACCCAAACCCGTCGGTTTTGTTTTGCAGTGCAGCGTGCAAAGTGCTTTCGCAGCCCGCACGATGGCCCTGCATCCCGACGTGGGGGAGGGAGCAGAGCCCGCTGGCAGTTCGCTGCAAGCGGGCTTTTTTATTGCCTGTCGCCCAGTATGAATACGCGGCCTCCATTATCGGTAGTGCCGGCCGCTGGCCGGCAACTGCAGCAACCTTCGGCAGGATCATGGGATCTGCCGGCCAGCGGCCGGCACTACCGGGTCCGTTGCGTGCCGACCGGGTCGATACAATCAGCCCATGACCCTCGCCCCCGCTGATCTGCCCGTCTCCCTGCAGCCTCTTGTCGACCGCGCCCTGGCGCGCCTGGCCCAGGTCCTGCCCGAGCCCATCCCGGCCGACCTGCTGGCGTTGCTGACCCGGCTGGCGGTGGCCAGCGACTTCGCGCTGGACACCCTGGTGCGTCAACCTGCGCTGCTGGCGCAGCTGGCCGCGCCCGGCTGCCCGCCGATCCCGGCGCCGGTGCTCGACCCGCTGCAGCCCAGCGACTGGCCGGCACAGCTGCGGCGCTGGCGTGCGGCGATGTCCACACGGTTGATCTGGCGCGACCTTGCCGGGCTGGACGACGTGGCGCAGACCTTGGCCGGCGCCACCACCCTGGCCGAAGACTGCCTGCGGCTGGCGCTGGAGGCCCTGCAGCAGGAATTCGCCCAGCGCCATGGCGTCATCGCCGATGACCAAGGCACGCCGCAGCAGCTGGTCGTGTTCGGCCTCGGCAAGCTGGGCGGCGGCGAGCTCAACTTCAGTTCCGATATCGATCTGGTCTACGCCTATCCGCACGGCGGCGAATCCGATGGCCCGCGCGCGCTGGCCGCCGAAGAGTATTTCGCCCGCCTCGGCCAGCGCCTGGCCAAGCTGCTGGACGAAACCACCGTCGATGGCTTCAGCCACCGTGTCGACCTGCGCCTGCGTCCGTTCGGCAGCGCCGGCCGCGTCGCGCTGTCCTTCGCGGCGATGGACCAGTATTTCCAGCGCGAGGGCCGCGACTGGGAACGCTACGCGTGGCTGAAGGCGCGCGCGGTGGCCGGCGACATCGCCGCCGGTGAAGCGTGGCTGCAGACCCTGCGCCCGTTCGTGTACCGCCGCTACCTCGATTTCACCGCGCTCGATGGCCTGCGCGAAATGAAGGCCGCGATCACCGCCGAGGTCGCGCGCCGCGAGTTGCACGAGGACATCAAGCGTGGCGCCGGTGGCATCCGCGAAATCGAATTCCTGTGCCAGGCACTGCAGCTGATCCGCGGTGGCCGTGAACCGGCACTGCGCGAGCGTCGCCTGCTGGTGGCGCTGGATGCACTGGTCGCTGCCGGACAGATCGCGCCCGAGGATGGCGCCGCACTGCGCGAGGCTTACCTGTTCCTGCGCCGGCTGGAGAACCGCCTGCAGATGCTGCGCGACGCGCAGACCCACGTACTGCCCAGCGACGCGCTGGACCGCGAACGCATCGCCGTCGGCCTCGGCCATGCGGACTGGAACGTGCTGCGCGCGGCGTTGGCCGAACAGCAGCAGCGGGTCAGTACTGAATTTGCCGCGCTGCTGGCGCCGCGCAAGGGCCAGGCCGCGCCCGACGCGCTGGCCAACTACTGGCGCAGCCTGCCCGAAGGCAGCAACGCACCACTGCTGGCCGAAGCCGGGTTCCTCGATGCCAACGGCGCTGACCAGTCGCTGCGCGATTTCGCCCAGGGCACCGGCGTGAAGTCCTTGTCCGATGCGGCGCGTGCGCGGCTGGATCGCGTGCTGCCGGCACTGCTGCATGCGGCCACGCGCTCGCCACAACCCGACGCCGCGCTCAAGCGTGTGCTTGGCCTGCTGCAGGCGGTGCTGCGCCGGACCAGCTATCTCGCGCTGCTGGACGAGCAGCCCAGTGCGCTGGCGCGGCTGGTGGATGTGCTGGCGCGCAGTGCGCTGCTGGCCGAGCGCCTGGCGGCGTATCCGCTGCTGTTGGACGAACTGCTGGACGTACGCGTGTCCGGGCCGATGCCGGATGCCACCGGCATGCTGGCCGAGTGCCAGCAGGTGCTGGCGGTGGAGGATCCCGAATCCGCGCTGCGCTGGCTCAACGAGACGCGGCTGGCGCTCAGCTTCCGCATGGCGATGGCCACGCTGGATGGCCGCCAGGGCGCGGTGGACAGCACCCGGCAACTGGCTGAACTGGCGCAGGCGGTGGTGATCACCGTACTGGCGATGGCCGAAGCGGACATGCACGCCGCACACGGCGGGATTCCCGGCGGACGTTTCGCGATCATCGGCTACGGCAGCCTGGGTGGGCTTGAACTGGGCTTCGGTTCCGATCTGGACCTGGTGTTCCTGCACGACAACCCGGCCGGCGTGGATGCCAGTGATGGCGCGCGCCCGCTGGAGCCGGGCCGCTGGTATGCGCGGCTGGCGCAGAAGGTGATGGCGCTGCTCGGTGCAGTCACGGCTGCCGGGCGCCTGTACGACATCGATGTGCGCCTGCGCCCGGACGGTGGCAAGGGTTCGCTGGTGTCTTCGCTGGCCAGCTACACCGAATACCAGCGCGAACGCGCATGGACCTGGGAACACCAGGCCCTGGTGCGCGCACGCGGCGTGGCCGGTGATGCCAGCCTGCTGGCCGACTTCGAGCAGGTGCGTGCACAGACGCTGGGGCGTGAGCGCGACATGGGTGTGCTGTATGCCGACGTGCTGAAGATGCGCGGCCGTATGCGCACCGAGCTGGACCGCAGCGATGCCGCACGACTGGACCTGAAGCAGGGTGCTGGCGGCGTGGTGGACCTGGAGTTCCTGCTGCAGACCGGCGTGCTGGCGCGCAGTGCGCAGCATGCGGCGCTGCTGCAGCCTCGCGATACGCCGTCGTTGATCGATGCGCTGGCGGTTGCCGGTTTCCTGCCGGATGCCACCGCGCAGGCACTGCATGGAGCGCATGCCACGCTGCTGGACGTGGGCCTGGCCTGCACGCTGGATCGGCGCCCGCGGTTGGCGCCGACCACGCCTGCGATTGAAGACGCGTGTGCGGCGATTACGGCGGCGTGCAGAGCGGCGGCGTTGCCGTTCGGGTGATGGGTGCACCCATTAGAACAATTGCCCGGGGATGATCCGCTGTTGGTAGGTGCCGACCGTTGGTCGGCACAATCTGTCAGCGGTGATGAACTCTGATGCAGCGTGCCGACCAACGGTCGGCACCTACCGTGCTCATGTGCCATCCAAGGTTGGCACCTACCGTGCTCATGTGCCATCCAAGGTTGGCACCTACCAGAGCATGTGCGTTCAGCTGGTGGCGCGCAGCGGCGCCATCTTCCACAGCAGCGCGCGGAACGGGGCCAGCAGGCACACGCCGATCGCCAGCTTCACTGCCAGGTCGCCGGCGGCCCAGCTCACCCACGGCAGCGCGGAGCCGGCAAACGCGATCGACCAGAAAATGGTGGTGTCCACCGTCGCGCTGCAGGTGGTGGCCACCATCGGTGCGCGCCACCAGCTGCCACGGCGCAGGCGGTCGAACACGGTGATGTCCAGCAGCTGGGCCACGATGAACGCCGAGCAGGAGGCAATGGCGATGCGCGGGGTGGCCACCCAGATCGACAACAACACCGCCACCGCGAAGCCGATCCACGCCACGCGGCGCGCCGGGCCCGGGCCGAAGCGGCGGTTGATCAGGTTGCTGACCAGGAACGCGACCGGATAACTGAAGGCACCCCAGGTCAGCCAATCGTTGATCGGGTACTGCACCAGCACGTTGGACAGCAGCACCACCGCGCCCATCGCCAGTACCGCCAGCACCAGGGCGCGCGGGGTCAGCGGGGCAAACAGAGGGGCAGGACGCACGGACATGGCGAGCCAGAGGGAGAAAGGGGATCACCCATTATCCGCCCCGGCCGTGGCAAAACCAAAAACGGTCGTTCAGCTTTACAGCGCTTCACTCATCACGTCACCGGCGGCGTAGGCGGTGGGGACGTAAGCCAGGGCCTGGCCCTGCGCGCTCTTCACGGTCCAGCCGGCACCGGCCTCGGTGGGCTCGAAATGCACCCGCTGGCCGACCACGAAGGCCGCCGTCTGGTCTTCATGTACGCGCGCCGGCCAGCGCAGGGTGGCGGTCTGATCGGCCTTGTCGGGCACCTGCAGCTGTACCTGGCGCTCGCCCTCCGGCGTGGTCTCCACCTTCTTCACCTCCATCGGCGGCAGCGGCACTGCCTTGGTGCGCGTGGCCCGGCCGTTGCGTTCGCTGGCCTTGAACGGCGCCTTGGACAGTTCGGACAGGCCCGCCGATGCAGCGAGCGGCACCGAGACCACGATCAGCGAGGTGATCAGCACGCTGGCCTCGCTGCTGTTCAACTGCGGCGCGGCGCCGGCATGGACGGTGGGCACCAGCAGCGCGGAGAGCAGCAATGCAGAAGCGGGAACGCGCAGGCAACGGAACATGGAGACCTCCTGGTCAGGGGGGGGAGACGGCGGCTCAGCGCCGGGTATCGAAGATATCGCGCGGGCCGGTGGCCTCGGGCAGGTACTCCAGCGGGCGGCCCTGGTTGTCCTTCAGCTGCCAGCCCTGGTCGTTGCCGGTTGGCTCGAAATTCACGGTCTGGCCCACGGTGAACTGCACGGCCGGGTCGCCGACGCCGCGCGGATACTGCATCGATGCGGTGTTCTGCGGATCGTTGGCATCACGCAGCAGCACTTCGCGGCGGCCATCCACGGTAGTGGAGATGGCACTCACCTCCATCTGCGGCAGCTTGATCTGCTGCGGGCGGGCCAGCGGCTGGCCGGCGTCGGCGGCATCCTGCGCTTCCTTGGCCGCTGCAGCGCGGGCCGAGGCCACCATCTGCGTGGACATTTCCAGGCTTGGTCCCTGCGGACCCGGGTCGTGGATGATCACGATGCGGCGTTCGGCGTGGGCGGCCGTGGACCAGGCCAGGCCGGTGACGATCACCATCGACAACACAGAGGTAAGCAGCGGACGCATGTCGTTCTCCTTGCGGGATTCAGGGCGTGGCGGCAGTGGCACCGGCCACCGGCACATGGGGGATCACCAGTTCCTGCTGCAGCTGGCTGCGCTGGTGCAGGAAGTCGAACACCGATTCCACCGTCACCACCGAATAGTTGCCGGAGATGCGTTCGCCGGCTGGATGGTCGGTGGTGGTGGCGTTGGCTACGAACAGGCGCGCACCCACGCGCTTGCCGAGGCCGATATGCAGCACGCTGGGCTGGTACTTCTGCTGGCGCAGCCACTGCTGTGCCTGTTCGCGCTTGACGATGGCCGGCGCGCCTTCGGCCTGCGCCATCGCCGCCGCCAGCACCTCCAGCACCCACTGGTTGGAGTTCTGGTAGTCGGTGGCGAACGGGTAGGCGACCACGTTGTAACTGGTTTCGTGCAGCGCCTTGGGCTGGATCGAGGGCGGCACCAGCATCGCGCGCAGCGCTGCACGCAAGGGGGCCGACGGCACGCCGATGCGCAGGTCGGTATGGCCGCCGCTCTCGCCGACGAAGTTGCCGAGGCCCTCGTGGTACAGCTGCGAGCTGTCGGTCTTGCAGCGGTTGAGCAGGTGCATCGCGCGCCAGCGGCCGTCGTCCTCGCGCAGCAGGAAGGCCAGGTGGCTGTGGCGCAGGCCGTAGCGGCTCAGGTCCTGGCCACCGCGCGCGGCCACCACCACGTCCACATCGGGCAGCGCGTCCAGGCGTTCGGCGGTGGTCCAGGCCACGTCCAGCATCGCCGCCTGCGACGCCACGCTCGGGTAGCGCTCGCGGCAGGCGGTGCTGTCGGCCCAGGCCGGTGCGGTCGCCAGTAGGCTGGCGATCAGCAGCGTGGCACGGGGCAGGCGGGCAAAACGATCCATGTCGGTACCTTCAGCGGCGGGCAGGCCCGCGCGCCGATCATACGCTGCTCAGCGCAGCGGGCGATCCACGCCCTTGCGCTGGAGTTCCCTGTCGCAGGCATCGCTGATCGGGGCGATCGGCAGCGGCGGGCGCTCGCCCGTCTTCGGATCGCGCAGCGCCGGCTGCTCGCGGTACGCGTCCAGCTGCTGCTGGCACTGATAGGAGATCGGGTCCAGCTCGGTGGGCGCGGTGGAGCAGGCAGCGAGCAGGGCCAGCGGCAGCAGGAGCAGGGTGCGCATGAAGACGTTCAGCGTGATGGGGGAAGCTGGACTCTAACCGCACAGTCGGATCGAAATGTTCAGAAAATGCTGGGCGATCGGGTAACGGCGGGCCATGCCACGTCGCGGGGCTTGGGCCGCTGCGCGGTAGAGTCGACTATCGCGCGCAGCGCGGGGTTTTCAGCGGTATCGCCAACAGCAGTCGACTAACAGTCGACTCTACAACTCCTTCGCTGGTTTCCCGGGCTCTTGCGAAAAGCCAAGCCGCGCTTTCACTTCCGCGGCCACCCGCGCAGTCTCGCGCAGTGGTTCGATGCGGTCGTACTGCCAATCCAGCCAGTGCGCCTGCAACCGCCCGCGCTCGCGCAGCTGCTGCTGGAAGCGGGCCAGCCGGCCCTGCGCGGTCTCGGCCAGCGCCACCATCACCGGCATGCGCGTGGCGCAGGCTTCAGAGAGCAGGTTCACCGAATCGGGCGAGACCACCACGCGGTTGGCCCAGCCGAGCAGGCCACCATAGGGATTGGTACCGTCGCCACCATCGCCCCAGATCACGTGCGGCAGGTTGGCGAACTTCGCGCGCAGGATCTCGGCCAGGGCCGGCGGCGTGCGTCGCGAGGTGGTTGCCAGCAGGCTGCCGCCTTCATTGCGGATCTGCTCGGCCAGCGCCTGGAATACGCCGACCATCGCGGTCTCGTCCCACGGTGCCAGCGGCGTCGGCCCACCGACCAGCAGTGCGGTGCGCGGGCCGGGCAGGGTGCTGAAGCCGGCGAACGCGGCGCGGCCCCAGGCCAGCCAGTCGTCGTCCACCGGGTTGAGGCTGCCGAGCAGGGTGAGCACGTTGCTGCCACGCAGGGCATCGTGTTCGGGCACCACCACCACGTCCCAATGGCGGGCGCTGATGCGCGGGTCGAGGATCTGCACCACCTGGCTGCCGCGTGCGCGCAGCACGCGCAGGGCACCGGCGGCCTGGCGGCCACAGCCGATCGCCAGCGCCGGGGCCTCGGCAGCCAGTGTCGCGAAGGCCTCGCCATAGCCATTCACATCGCCGGGCAGGCGCCGCGGCGACAGCCAGCGCCAGGGTGCGCGCGGTTGCAGGAGCAGCGGTCGGTGGGTGCCCTGGCGCAGTGCCGAGGCCAGCGCGACCGCCTGGCGGACATTGCCCGCACGGCCGTCGGTGACCGTCCATGGCGCGCTCGATCGTTTCACCATTGGCATTAATTCGTTTCAGCCCTGCTGGGTGTTGCAACAGTCGCGACACTCTACACTGCGGCTCGTCGTTTCGCCCCGCGCCGCCCGCGGGCACTGACTTCCTTTCGCCGCCCTGGAGATCCACCGATGTCCCACGCGCTCGACGCCGCCGCCCTTGATCAGCTGTTCCGTACGGCCCGCACCCAGAACGCCTTCCTCGACAAGCCGGTCCCCGAGAGCCTGCTGAAGGAACTGTACGACCTGGTGAAGTGGGGCCCCACCGCGGCCAACACCACGCCGGCGCGCTTCGTCTTCGTCACCTCGAAGGAGGCCAAGGACAAACTGGCCCCGGCGCTGTCCGAAGGCAACCTGGCCAAGACCATGGCCGCGCCGGTCACCGTCATCATCGGTTTCGACCTGGACTTCCACGAGAAGCTGCCGTACTTGTTCCCTCACACCGATGCCAAGGCCTGGTTCGATGGCCCGCAGGAAGGCCGCCACGAAGCCGCCATCCGCAACGGCAGCCTGCAGGGCGCCTACTTCATCCTGGCTGCGCGCGCGCTGGGCCTGGATGCCGGCCCGATGTCCGGCTTCGACCCGGCCAAGGTCGACGAAGCCTTCTTCGCCGGCACCTCCATCAAGTCGAATTTCCTGGTCAACCTGGGTTACGGTGATCCGGCGGGCCTGTTCCCGCGCCTGCCGCGCCTGTCGTTCGACGAAGCGGCGCGCATCGCGTAAGTCGCTGTATCGGTTTCGGGCCCGCTGTTCCGCGGCGGGCCATTGCTGCACCGTGTACCCACCCTACGATCCGGAGAGTTCCTCAGATGAGCGCCACCCGTAAACTGCTGCTGCCGCTGGCCCTGACCCTGGCCATCGCCGCCTGCTCCAAGCCGGCCGACACCGCTGCCCCGGCTGCCGATGCCGCCGCCCCGGCCACCACCGAGCAGGCTGCCACCCCGGCCGCCGATGCCGCTGCTGCCGCGCCGGCCGCCGAAGCGATCAAGATCGCCTCGGGCACCTACAAGCTGGACCCGAGCCACACCGACGTGCTGGCGCAGTGGAGCCACTTCGGCTTCTCCAACCCCAGCGCGCACTTCGGCAACGTTGAAGGCACCCTGGTGTACAACGCCGAAGACGTGACCAAGTCCACCGTGGAAGTGAAGCTGCCGCTGAGCGGCCTGAACAGCTTCACCGCCAAGTTCGACGAGCACCTGAAGAGCGCCGACTTCTTCGACGCCGCCAAGTTCGCCGATGCCACCTTCAAGAGCACCAAGGTGGAAGCGGCCGGCACCAACAAGCTGACCGTCACCGGCGACCTGACCATCAAGGGCATCACCAAGCCGGTCACCCTGGACGTCACCGTCAACGGCGGCGGCGAGCACCCGATGGCCAAGGTTCCGGCCGCCGGCTTCGATGCCACCACCACCCTGAAGCGCAGCGATTTCGGCGTCGGCGCCTACGCCCCGAACGTCAGCGATGAAGTGAAGATCCGCATCACCACCGAAGCCACCGGCGAAAAGCCGGCGGCCTGATGCACCCCACTCACTCGTCGTGAGAAGGCAGAAGGCCCGCTGAAAAGCGGGCCTTCTTTTTGCGAATGCGATCCGCGTCGATGGCGCCCGGAAACTCCGCACTGCACGGAAAACCTGCACTGCGCGGAAAGCCGCTTTGGTAGAGTCGACTGTTAGTCGACTGCTCTTCGCAGGATGCCAAAACCCCGCGCTGCGCGCGCGAGTCGACTAACAGTCGACTCTACCGCTGGCCGGTTCCATCACGCGCTGGCCGGTTCCATCACGCGCTGGCCGGTTCCATCACATCGTGCGCGGCGCGCTCAGCGCAACGCGCCCAACCATGCCACGCACGCTTCGCTCGGGCTCTGCTTGGCCTTCACCGCCAGCCCGCTCACCCGCACGAACGTCTGCGCGGCCTGCGCCACCACCTGGCGGGCGATCAACGCCGCCTGCTTGGTCGCAGCCTGCTGCTTGCGTAGCTGCACGATATGCACCGAAGGCCGGCCCACCGGCGCGTATTTCTGGTCGCGGCGCAGCACATCGGCCACCTGCGCCACTTCGAATTCGGCCTGCAGGTAGCGGTGCTGTGCCTCCACCAGCTCACGCAGCGGCGTGCGCAATGCAGTGGTGTCGGCGAAGCCGGCCAAGGCCGCGTCGCAGGCAGCGTCATCAGCGAAGCGGGTACGCAGCGCATCCACGCTGGCCAGGGTCAGTTTGGCCATGTGGGCCTCGTTGCTGCAGGAAAGGAGCGCGATTGTCGCATTGCTTGCCGGCTGATGCGTTGAACCGGGCGGCGGAATACCTGTAGAGCCGAGCCCACGCTCGGCTCATCGCGCGCAGCGCGAGGGTCGCCGATCGCGGAACGAAGAGCAGCCGAGCATGGGCTCGGCTCTACACAGTCAAAGGCGTGCGGACCAACGGTCCGCACCCACCAGGGAATGTGCATGGCCGCCGATGACCCCTGTAGAGCCGAGCCCATGCTCGGCTCATCGCGCGTAACGCGAGGGTGGAGCGAAAAGCAGCCGAGCATGGGCTCGGCTCTACATGGTCAAGGGCGTGCGGACCAACGGTCCGCACCCACCAAGCAGGGTCCGCACCCACCGGCCGCCCGGTCAATCGCCGTCGGTTTCGTCCGGGTGGGCCTTCCAGTAGCCGGTGGAACGAATCCAGTCGCGCGGCACGCCCAGGTGGCCTTCGATGAACTTGCGCATCATGCGGGCGCGGCGCGATTCGGTGGCGATCCAGTAGAAGACATCACCTTCCGGGGCCTCGAAGTCGGTCAGCATGTCTTCCAGCAGGGTGCTGCTGGCCGCCGGGAAGCCGTTGCGCTCCAGCCAGTGGATGCGCACGTTCTCGTACTGCGGCAGGTCCTGGCGTTCGGCTTCGTCGCGCACTTCAATGAAGGCCTGCACCTCGGCACCGTCCGGCAGCACGTCCAGCCAGCGGGCGATGGCCGGCAGCGCGGTTTCATCGCCGATCAGCACGTAGGCGTCGTAGGTGTCGGCCACCACGAACGAGCCGCGCGGACCACCGATCACCAGCGTGTCGCCGGGCTGTGCGCGCTCGGCCCACGGCCCGGCCACGCCCTGGTCGTGCAGCACGAAGTCGATGGCCAGCTCGCCGGCTTCATGGTCCCACCAGCGCGGGGTGTAGTCGCGCGACGGCGAAGGCACCTTGCCGTCCGGGTAGCTGCGGCCTTCGGCGGTCAGCACCGGCAGCACCATCTCGCCCGCAGCGTTGGGGAAGAACAGCTTGATGTGGTCGTCGGCGCCGGGCGAATCGAAGCCGGCCAGGTCGTCGCCACCCAGCACGATGCGGCGCATGTGCGGGGTGACCTCTTCGGTGCGCAGCACGGTCAGTTCACGGAAGCGCACATCCAGGCGCAGGCGCGTGTTGTTGTGTTCGGTCATGGGGGTTACCTGTAAAGGTGTCGCGCGGGGGCGCGCGGCATGGGGGAGACCTGGCTGGATTCAGTCTGGCTGGGTCGTTGAAATCGGTGATGCCTCGCTACCGGCCGTACCGTTGAGCAGGGCCGAGGCCCGCGTCAGCAGCGCCGCCACTTGGTCCGCCTCGCCCTCGGCCCAGCGGCCGTGGTGATGCACCAGCGCCCGCTTGAATTCGCGCAGGGCGCAGGCCAGCGGCGGCGGCAGCGAAGCCTTGGTGATCTCGCGGGCACGGTCGAAGGCACGCCGCTGCGCCAGGCGTACCTGGGTGCGCTGCACCTTCAGCTCGAACTCGCCAGCAGCGGTGATGCGGAAGATCCGCTTGCCGTCCACTTCCTCGGCCTCGACCCAGCCGGCCTGCTCGAAGCTGGCCAGCAGCGGGTACATGGTGCCGGCGCTGGGCGTATAGGCCTGCATGAACTGGTTGCTGATCAGCTGCATCAGCTCGTAGCCATGGCGCGGCTGCTCGCCGATCAGGGCCAGCACCAGCAGGCGCAGGTCACCGCGGCTCAGCACGCGTGGCTGGCCGTTGCGGCGGGGCACATCCGGATCGGTGGAACGGGCTCGGGGAGAAGGGGAACGGCTCATTTCGATATATCGGTAAACGAGTGTGCAAACGATATATCGATATGTCGAAAGCGACAACACTCGATCCGGCCACAAGCGGGTCTGTTTTGGGCCACGGCGGGCGGCGCGCGCAGAAACGGGGCGCCCTTTGCAGGGCGCCCCGGCAGCACCTGTGGAAGGGAGCGGGGCCTTGCGGCCAGCACTCGGTCTCTACCCTGCGGCCGCCAGCGGCGCACTTCCAGTGCCGGGTGCGGCATGTTGCCGCTGGTTCAGTGCCCGGCGCCGGAAGCGGCCGACCCCGACACCCAACCTGCCCCAGAAGCGTCATCGGCAGCAGTAACACTGCGTCCTGCACATGGACGCAGCGGGCCTGATGCGACAGCGGGGCACCGGGCGCAAGAGGCCGTAGCGGCCGGAAACAGGGGCCTGTCCTGCTGCTGGACAGGGCGGGACATGCCTTGCGGACACTGGCCGCATGCATCCATACGCCTGCGTAGCCAAGTGACGAAAGCCCTTGGTGCGCTACACTTTGCGGTCTAGAAATCTATACAACAGTCGCGCGCGTGCGTGCGGTTATGGGAGCGCTAATGAACTGGTTGAACGAGGTGCTGAACAACGACCCGAATCCTGTGGAAACCCAGGAGTGGATCGAGTCGTTGAAGGCCGTTATTGATGTCGAGGGCTCCGAGCGCGCGCATCAGCTGCTGGAAGGCATGGTGGAACTGACCCGTCGTTCGGGCGCCTACCTGCCGTTCTCTCCCACCACCGAATACGTCAATACCATCGAACCGCAGTTCGAGGCCAAGAGCCCGGGCAACGCCGAGCTGGAATGGCGCATCCGTTCGATCATCCGCTGGAACGCGATGGCCACCGTGGTGCGCGCCAACCGCAAGCCGGGTGACCTGGGCGGCCACATCGCCTCGTTCGCCTCCGGCGCCACGCTGTACGACGTGGGCTTCAACCACTTCTGGCGCGCCCCGAGCGAAAACCACCCGGGCGACCTGCTGTTCATCCAGGGCCACAGCGCCCCGGGCATCTACGCGCGTTCCTTCCTGGAAGGCCGCATCAGCGAAGAGCAGCTGGACAAGTTCCGCATGGAAGTGGACGGCGGTGGCCTGTCCTCGTACCCGCACCCGTGGCTGATGCCGGACTACTGGCAGACCCCGACCGTGTCGATGGGCCTGGGCCCGCTGGCCGCCATCTACCAGGCGCAGTTCATGCGCTACCTGGAAAACCGTGGCCTGATCGAGAAGTCCGACCGCAAGGTGTGGTGCTTCATCGGCGACGGCGAGAGCGACGAGCCGGAAACCCTGGGTGCCATCGCCCTGGCCGGCCGTGAAGGCCTCGACAACCTGATCTTCGTGGTGAACTGCAACCTGCAGCGCCTGGACGGCCCGGTGCGCGGCAACGGCAAGATCATCCAGGAACTGGAAGGCGTGTTCCGTGGCGGCGGCTGGAACGTGATCAAGCTGCTGTGGGGCGGTTACTGGGATGCCCTGCTGGCCAAGGACACCAACGGCGTCCTGAAGAAGCTGATGATGGAAACCGTCGACGGCGAATACCAGAACTGCAAGGCCTTCGGCGGCGCGTATACCCGCGAGCATTTCTTCGGCAAGTACCCGGAAACCGCCGCGATGGTCGCCGGCCTGAGCGACGACGACATCTGGCGCCTGAACCGTGGTGGCCACGACCCGCACAAGGTGTACGCCGCCTACCACCAGGCCGTGAACACCAAGGGCATGCCGACCGTCATCCTGGCCAAGACCGTGAAGGGTTACGGCATGGGCAGCGCCGGTGAAGCGCTGAACCCGACCCACCAGACCAAGAAGCTGGACGACGAAGCGGTGCGCCACTTCCGCGACCGCTTCAACATTCCGGTGACCGACGCGCAGCTGGCTGATGGCCAGGTGCCGTTCTACCACCCGGGCCCGGATTCGCCGGAAGTGCAGTACCTGCAGGAACGCCGTGCCGCGCTGGGCGGTTACCTGCCGCAGCGCCGCCGCAAGGCCGACAAGACCTTCGTGGCGCCGAAGCTGGAAGCCTACGAGCGTCTGCTGAAGAGCAGCGGCGAGCGCAGCTACTCCACCACCATGGCCTTCGTGCAGAGCCTGAACATCACCCTGCGTGACAAGGAACTGGGCCCGCACATCGTGCCGATCGTGGCCGACGAAGCCCGTACCTTCGGCATGGAAGGCCTGTTCCGCCAGATCGGCATCTACGCGCCGTTCGGCCAGAAGTACAAGCCGGTCGATGCCGACCAGCTGATGTTCTACCGCGAAGACCAGAGCGGCCAGGTGCTGCAGCAGGGCATCAGCGAGCCGGGTGCGATCAGCTCGTGGATGGCCGCCGGTACCAGCTACTCGGTCAGCAACGTGCCGATGCTGCCGTTCTACATCTACTACAGCATGTTCGGCTTCCAGCGCGTGGGCGACATTGCCTGGCAGGCAGCGGACATGCGTACCCGCGGCTTCCTGCTGGGTGGCACCGCCGGCCGCACCACGCTGAACGGTGAAGGCCTGCAGCACGAAGATGGCTTCAGCCATCTGGTGGCCGGTGGCATCCCGAACGTGCGCAGCTACGACCCGACCTTTGGCTTCGAAGTGACGGTGATCCTGCAGCACGGCACCAAGCGCATGATGGAAGACCAGGTGGACGAGTATTACTACGTCACCCTGATGAACGAGAACTACACCCACCCGGAAATGCCGGAAGGCGCGGCCGAAGGCATCGTCAAGGGCATGTACCTGCTGACCGACGCCGGCAAGCCGAAGAAGGGCGAGCTGCGCGTGCAGCTGCTGGGCTCGGGCACCATCCTGCGCGAAGCCATTGCCGCCGCCGAGCTGCTGGACAAGGACTTCGGCGTGACCGCCGACATCTGGAGCTGCCCGAGCTTCAACGAACTGCGTCGCGATGGTTTCGACGTGGAACGTGCCAACCGCCTGCATCCGGAAGGTGAGCAGCGCAAGGCCTACGTGACCGAGCTGCTGGAAGGCCGCCAGGGCCCGGCGATTGCCGCCACCGACTACGTGCGTGCGTATGCGGACCAGATCCGTGCGTTCGTGCCGATGTCTTATACGGTGCTGGGTACCGATGGCTTCGGCCGTTCGGATACGCGTGCGAACCTGCGCCGGTTCTTTGAGGTGGATCGCTACTACATCGCCCATGCCGCGATTGCGGCGCTGGCGAAGGAAGGGAAGATGACCGCGAAGGATGTGGCCCGGGCGATCAAGCAGTACAAGATTGATCCGGAGAAGGCTAATCCTGTTGGGGTTTGATTAGCGATCACAGCCCTGGGATCGATAGAAAGAGAGCGGCCATCTGCCGCTCTCTTTTTTTATGTATATATTCATGCGATCTTAACGCCAGGGGCGGCTCCGCCTTCTGCGGGCCACACATGGATGCGAGCGATGAAGAAATTTGAAGGATGGGCTGGCGTTACTCTGCACGATCTCCTTGTTGCATATAGGAAGGCTAAAGCAGACTGTTTCTTTGAGAAGACATTCCCATCAGCCGCGAAGTTCGCCAGTTATGAGGCTGACCTCGTTGGTAATCTCAAGTTGTTTCTAGATCAGCTGAGGGCCGGAGGCGAATTTTCGAAGATTGAAGGTCTCCTGGGTGAATATCGGCTAATTCCAAAAAAACTCAAGATCGAACGAAAGCACGATGTTGAAAATTGTGGCCATGTGCACTTCTCTAACTCGAAAAGGAATTTTGAAAATATAAAAAATTCCTTTGACGTTATTCCGGATTTCCGGGTCATTGGAGACTTTCCAGTAGAGGCGCACATTCTTTCGGCCCTCTGGATAAATTTTATTGGCCACAAGCTGGATGCAAAGCTTTCGAAGGCCTGTTATGGCGCGCGTCTCAGGCGAGTGAGGCCGGACGGAGATGGTGCTGGAAACTTTCATTCGAGATCGATCGGATCATTCCCGCCCTACTTTCAGGCTTATCAGAAATGGCGTTCCGACGGCCTGAATGCTATTCGGCGTGAGCTTGAAACAGATAAGCACGTCATCGCGGTGTCGCTTGATTTAAAAAGTTATTATCACACTGTTGATCCGGGTGCTATCTCTCTTCCAGGGCTTCTGGATGAGCTGGGAATCAATCTTGATGCCCATGAAAAGGAATTCAATGAACAGTTCTCTGTCTTTCTTAAGGCATGGTCCGATGGAGCTAAGTCATTCTGTAAAATCCTTTCGGTTGATTCAGAGAATCTTCGCGGCGGGTTGGTAATTGGTCTGACTGCAAGTCGCGTGATCTCTAACGTAATCATCGCGAAGTGGGATCGACTAATCAAAGAAAAGCTGGCCCCAATCCACTACGGGCGCTACGTTGACGACATGTTCCTTGTTGTTAGGGACAATGGTGTGGTTAATAGTGGTCCGCAGTTCATGCAGTATCTTTCCAGGTGCCTTGGTGATGGCGTTCTCAAGGCGCCCGTCGCTGACGATTCTTGGAAGATCGATCTTGGCGTGGATGTGGTTGGTGAGTCGGAAATAGTACTTCAGGCAAATAAACAAAAGTTGTTTGTGCTTCAGGGGAATGCAGGGCTGGATCTACTTGATAGCATTGAAGGTGAAATTAATGCTCTTTCAAGCGAGCACCGGCTCATGCCATCCCCTGACGATCTCGAAAGATCAACGGCTGCTCGAGTTCTCTCGGCAGCAGGCGTGGTCGGTGATAGTGCGGATACGCTGCGGCGCGCAGACGGCCTAACAATAAGAAGGCTAAGTTGGGCGCTTCAGCTTCGGCATGTAGAAACGCTGGCAAGTGATCTGCCTCCCGTTCAGTGGTCTGAGCAGCGGAAACAGTTCTATGAGTTTGCAGACAGCCATATTCTTCGGCCCGACACCATATTTTCTCACATTGACTATGTTCCCAGGCTTCTGGGTTTCGCTGTCTCAATGAGTGAGTGGGCTGACGCAAAGAGGATCGCCCTAAGATCCTATGATTCATTTACAGAGCTCGCTGCGGCAGTGCCGGAGGGGGCTGCTGTCGTCATTAATGGAGTTTCCACAATCTCATCTGCGGTGCTTTGGGGGGCTGCGAGGAGGGCGCTTACAATGCATTTCTCAGATGCTCTGATGAGATTCATTAGCCCCAAAGTTCTAATTTCAGATCGTAAATTTAGTGAGCGATCGCTTCTGGAAATTTTCGCTCTTGAGCATTCGCAGGAGGGAGTTTCGGACCTGGAGGACGGCTTGGATATCGGCTATGGATTCAGAGATGTGGCCAAATCCGTCGCACGGAGTGATCTTGCGAAGGTGCCATTCAAAAAGATAATGTTTGGAAAGTTCTCCTCGAAGATGATCGAGTCAATACCAGAAGATCAAGAGTCCCAACTCCTCGATGAATTGAACGATTCAAGCGTCTTTGATGTTGAAGCGCTAAAAGAATTTCTTTCTTCGGTAGAGCAAAGCGGCAAGAAGCGAAAATTTGATGGCCCTGACGAGCAGGAAAGCATTCTTCCGTATGTATTTCCAACGCGTCCATTGACTCCGGCAGAGATTACTGAGCTGGCGCCAGAATGTGTGGATCCTAATTTGGCGAGAGCGGCTGGTCGGACGCCTTCTCAAATATGGGCCCGCTATACACGTGCGTTAAGAGGAGTATGGGTCCGCCCGACCCTTCTTGCTGACGATGTTGATGCGGATGATGCCGGGTCAAAGCGGTGGAAGCGTTTCACCCGGATTGGTACCTCACGTAAAGACAAAGTTGTGGTTGCACTTCCTAGCGTTGAGACAGCAGACAACGATTGGGCCGCAATGGCATGCGGAAGTGGAAGTTTGTCGCGATCTAGATATAAGGCAATTTCAGAGATCGTTAATAAAGCGATAAGTCTTAAGGATCGTCCTGACTACCTAATATTCCCGGAGCTTTGCTTGCCCATTGAGTGGGTGGAAAGTGTCTCGTCTAGGCTAGGAGATGCAGGTATTAGTCTCATTGCGGGAACGGAGTATCGCCACGTATCGAAAAAAGTTGTATACAGTGAGGCCTGTTTGGTTCTATCTGACGATCGAATGGGTTTTCCCTCATTTTCAAGAATTTGGCAGCCAAAACTGGAGCCAGCGGTTAATGAGGACAAAGAGCTGCAGGCTATCCATGGGAAAAGGTGGAAAAATTTCAACCGATCAAGATTCCCGGCTTCCAAAGCTCGAACTGTATATATCCACAATGGAGTAAATTTTGGTATTATGGTTTGCTCTGAGCTACAGAACAGCAGGGCGCGCATCTCATTTCAAGGTGCAGTGGATGCACTCTTTGTTCTCTGCTGGAATCCGGATTTGGACACATTCTCATCGCTTGTGGAATCAGCCGCGTTAGATATTCATGCGTACACCGTGTTGGTAAACAATAGGAAATACGGTGATAGCCGAATCCGGGTTCCTGCAAAAAAATCCTTCGATCGAGATCTGGCGAGAGTGCGTGGCGGGGATAACGATTTTCTCGTTGCTGCCACTTTGGAGATTTCCACTCTGAGGAAGTTCCAGAGTCGGTCCAAGAGATGGCCGGGCGCACAGGATAAGTTCAAGCCCGTTCCAGAAGGATTCAAGCTTGCAAAATCCAGAAGGCGCTTCCCAGCTGGATGAGTTCCTGGACCATTGACTGTAATCTCTGCTGCGGCGCCGTTCTTCGTGACGGCGCCGCTAAGTTCACGCTCAGGCTGTCTCGGGGGCGCTCGCCCCTTGGGCAATGGACCTCTCTCCCGGATTGGCGGTGAAACGCCGAGATATGCGGCAACCTCGGCAACCCTAAGTACCGAAGTGCTGCGCCCACTCGCGCCCAGGATGAACTACATCCCGCCGGGGCCTCATGCAATTATGCCGCCCTTTTCCTGGGGTGCGCTGCCCGAATGCGTCAATCATTGAACTCCACTATCTTATTCGGCGGTGTATCGGTGCCTGCTCGCATACGCGCACCATCCAGGAAGCAAATGATCCTACTCTGTTGTCTCAGAGGCTGAGGCAACTAGCTGGAGCAGCTATGTGCCCAGGCACACTGCGACCGGTGCCAGGCTAGCGAATCAGGGCTGGCCGAAAGCGTCGCTGATATTGGGGACGCCAGTTCCTTACCGACGAGGTCGCTATAGCTTGACTGATGCAATGCAGGCGCCAGAGACACCCGCAAGGACCTCGGGTCCACGGCGATAAGGTAGAGGTCAAAAAGGGTATGAACGTCTGCGCGCAACAGCAGGCCGTTGCTGACCACGTTACTCGACTGGCCGGAATAGGGGCGGATGTGGGCTGCCTCAAGAGCATCGACCACATTGCATCCCGTCATAGCACAGCGGCCACCGTATGCGTCCAGCAGTGCTTTACGGAAGGCAGGCTGCCCGCGGCGCCGAACGATAGCTGCTAGCACACGCTGCCTCTCGTCCACCTCGTCTGTTGGGGAGAAACTGCCAGATGCTTCCGCCGCTTTGGCCTCCTGTTCCAACAGTCCTCTTGTAGGACCAGAGACCGACGTGAGCGTCTCACCGGAAAGCCCGAGGAGCTTGGCAAGTTTCGGCTCAACCTTTGCGCCCACGTTCGATGCTGGAAGCAGCCCGGGTAGCCAAGCTTTGCCTGCCTGATCTAGAACATGGGAGATGTTCTGCATTCGGTATTCCCAGGCCTTGGACGTGCGTCCGTGGCGGGCCGCCAGTTCCCGGTAGACCCTTGCCTTCTCAAGGGCTGATCCATTGGCAAGACGAGCCTCCATTTGGCGATACGCCTCAACGGCAGCAGCCAATTCTTCTTCAGTCCACCTACTCACAGCTTTCCCCTGTCCGCGACTGCACGTGGCGCCCAGGGGAAAGTATGCCGTAAACGACACAATGAGCTGCTAATGGCTTGGAACGGAAGAGCGTAGCGCTGTTGGTCCAAACCGCAGGCTGTTCAGGCCCGTCGGTACGTCTCGTATGTGGAGTTCAGTTGCAAAGCTCTAGTCGGCCGGAAGTAGTCGGCTGCTCCAGCGCTGGAGCAGAGGTTGAACGCAATGCGCCTCACTGGCTCGGCCTATGAAGCTTAGGATGAGCAACTGTGATGAGGAATTGTCCACCAGCAGAGCGGGCTGACCTCGGCAAGCGAGCTCGAAGTACCTTGCTTCAAATCGCCCGGTACCGAGGGCCGCATCTTCAGCCGCTACGCTTAGGGCTTCCTCCCGCATGACAGCAAACTCTGCAGCCGAGACCTTGGGGTAGTTTTTCAGCTCCAGATCACCTTTTGGCAGGTGCAAGTGGGCGAGCGCTGAACCAATCAGCACTGCCAAACACAGTATTGCGTACCCCAGTGACTTCATTGGAAGTCCTGCAGATCAGAGGTGAGCGGAGAATAGGGCTGCGACGACAGCCGGCAGCTTAGTACTTGAGGTTCAAGCCTCCGGCCCTACTCCCTAACCTGCAACCGCTCAGCAACCTGCGCAGTCAACGCCACGCACGCCATCTTCAACCCTTCCATCATCCGATCCCCAAGGTACTCCTCGGGCGCGCCGTTCTGCCGAGTCCGCTCCGCAGCCAGCATCAGCTCCGCCACCACACGCAACCCGGCTAGCGCGCAATCCGCATCTGCCAACTGAAGGCACCGCCCAGGCAGTTGATGCCGCTCCGGCCACGGCTGGCCGTCCGCAGCCGCACCGGTTCCGATGCGGTGCAGCGTGGCGACGAAGGAGTTTGGATCGGGGGAGGGTTCGCGCTCGGTCTCGGCTGTATCCGGATTGTACTGCGCGTGCAGGGAACGGAAGTCCGATGTGTTCATGGCAATGCTCCGTACAGGACAGATAGCAGCGCCACCAATTAAAGGTGGCGGACGGTGCGGGCTCGAAAACCGGTATGTACCAGACCGGCGGATCCGAAGATCCCCACGCACCGTCCGCCATGGAACGCGAACGGATTGCCAGCCGGCGCCACACAAAAGGTGGCGCCGGCCGGCAAGCGCATACATCTGGTACATAGACGGGTTTTCGAGTCCCGCGCCACCCTTTTCCGGTGGCACGCGAAGAGATACCCGTACAGCTACCAAATGCCAAGAAACTGCAGAACCGGCGATTGCCAGTCCTGACGCTTTCGGCATTGTCGCACACGGTGTTAAGCCGGCAAGCGATTGCGCCGCAACGGTCTTGAAGGGCTTGGCGTTATTGGCCCCAAGTGCAGGAATGCCCGCAGTCAGGGCCATGGAGTAGGGTCAATCGCGACAGATTGGGCCGGCGGTTCAGCCGGGCGGCGCCTCGGCCGGAGGCACGAAGCTCAGACGCACCCGAACCCGCGCATGCCGTGCGACGCCCTCAACCACGACCGGATCAAAGCGCCACTGGTCCACTGCGGTAAAGGCCGCACGATCGATCTCCCGCAGTCCACTGGACCGCACCACCATCACGTTGGAAACGTGGCCCAGCTCATCCAGCTGAGCGACTAGCAGCACCTGCATGGGACCCTGCAGCAAGGTATCGGGCGGCGTGGCAGGGGTCGTTGAATAAACAACGGCAGGCGCCTGCTGCAGCTCGAAGGTGGGGTTGTCACCACGCTCTACGAACACTTCAGTGGAAACCTGCGGGTCTGCCGCCATGGCCATGGCAGGTGTAGTGCCCAGCAGCATCAGAACGAGGTTCAGTGCCAGGGCGGTGTTCAGGCGGGGCATACGTGGCTTCCATTCCGGTGCGCTGCCAGCATAGCGGCCATCCCCTGGCATCGCTTGCCTTGAATGCCGGCGTGCCGGACGGCTGCACGGTTCACACAGGCACACCCGGCCGTGGCCACAGCGCATCGTCGCGTTCCAGGTCGTAGTCGCTGCCGAACGCCAGTGCAGCCTCGCGTGGAGGGAGGTCTGCGTAGCAGCCCAGCAGGTACTCATCCATGCCGGCGTCGCGGTGGTCGATGGCGAACAGGTGGAGCAGCTCCTTGTCGAAGGCTTCCAGCCATGTGGGGTCGATTCTGATCATGGGCATCCTCCAGTGAGAAGAGGAGTGTGGCTGCGATGGGTCTCACACGGCGGGACGCGCCGTCGGCGGTCCGCAAAATTTGATTGTGGTCCGATTGCGTACCAATGCATGCCAGAGTAAAAGAGGACCGTAGTTACCCATCGCAACACCCATAGGAAAGGAGACCCATGGCTGCCATCGAAGACAATGACGCGCTGTTCGATTCTCAGTTGATCATCGGTCCCACGATCGTTGCGGGAAGCAACCTGCTTCGCCATCTGCAGGCGGCGGGCGAGTTCGACATCAACTCTGCACACAATTGGCTGTACCTGCCCATTGAGCAGGCGTTCGCAGATGAGCTGGGATGCGCGCGCTATGTGCAGGAGCCGATTGATGCCTACTCACAGGGCATGTTGCAGCAGTTGGCTACCATCGAGGCCTCGCCGGACGGGCAGGGGGCGCTTGAAGGCGACCTAGGTTCTATCGTTCGGGCAGTGGAGGCCGTGAGGATGCTGCAGGAAACGGTGAAGGTGGCGCTGATCAATGGGGATCTGGTGTTGGCCTAGCGGAGCTGAAGCTGGAGAGTGCCAGCTCTTGGAGCTTCGGTGCGTTGGGAACGTACGACAGCTATGTCACGCAGGGGCAACGTGCGGCAGGCGTGGCGCCAGCTTTCACGTAAATGAAAGGAGGTCACTTTCCTCTCCTTCAGGTTGGCTCTAGGCTAGCAATTAGGATTTTGTAAGGGATGAATATCATGGAGCAAATGGAGTCAACTCAGCCCAGACGTGGAGAATTCTTCCTCTTGATGCCGGATACCACGCGAGGGGGAAAGGGGCACGGGGTAGTGTTCGAGAATGTGAAGAAACTTCGCACACCTCCACGGTTGATCCTGCGTCCTGAAGGGGGGGGATTTCCACCTTTGGCAGAGAAACCACTGTTGGTTCACTCGCCCAAGAAGGGGGGCCTTCCTGAAGATCTTGAAGGAGGAATGAGCGGTTACTGGCTCGTCTCGGAGCGCTTGCGCAACGCGTTCGTCTCTGTCGATCCCAACGGATTCGAGTTTGCGGAGAGCGAATACCGCCTCGCCAATGGATCTGAAGGGCCGCGCTACTTCCTCTGCGATGTGACCCGAGTGATCGATGCGGTCGATGAAGCTGCGTCAAAGCTCCGCATTGTTCGCGACGAGGGCTATCCCGGAGGCAAGTTTTACGACCTCAGGGGTGGGAGTTCCTTGGCGTTCCGAAAGGATGTCATCAGCCAGGCGCACATATTCAGAACGCCTTACTCAGGCAACCTGGTTTTCTGTGACAGCGCTTTGCGCGATGCGGTTCTGGCCGCCGGCATCGGTGGTAGGGGCGAGTCGCGAGGACTATCGTTTACGGACGCAGCTGATATCTGAGTCCGCTGATTGAACTCAAGGAAGAGGTCGCTCTATGCCGCGTAGCAGTCCGATTCTCCAGAAGCACCATGTGCTTGAGCAACAAACCTTCAATAACAACGATTTTCTGCAGGCGTTGGTGGAAGCTGAGCTTGTTGAGAAGGACGTGTTCGAGAACCTGCTCTACATGCCGGCAGACAAGAAGCTCGCTGCTGCCATGGGTGTTTCCCCTCATGGCGGGGGGCCGATCAAGGACTATCAAAACGGAATCACCTTTTCTCTGGAGATGATCGAGGCATCACCAGACGGCCAAGCTGCGCTTCGCGGTGACGTGGCTGCGATGCAGCGCGTGGCAGCTCAGGTCAACGGCCTTCGCGACACGATGACGATTGGTCTAGTCAACGGTGATCTTTACACGAACGCTCCTCTTGGCATGGATTCAGATGCCATCAGGCCGCGGACACAGGCATTCTTCGGAAATGTCGATCGCTACGCGCAGGTCCACTCTTCGCAGTACGGCGCTTTGACTGGCATGCGTCCAGACGAGCGAATGCATCTTCTAGTGACCAGAACTGAATCGCGCATTGTGGCCTTGCTGGATGTCCATGATCAGTTCGGCACCAAGCTGACTAAAGGAAGTGATCTTGAGCTTCAGAGGAACAGCTTGTCGGCGGCAATCTCCGATGCGCAACAATCTGGTCGGATTGTCATGTCGGAGCCGGGCATCCTGAAAGTGGAGCGAGTGCTAGGTGAGGAGGCTGCCTATCGCATTCGTGCGCCTCGCTTGCAGCAAGGCGGCATCACTATGGACCTCCTCCTCGGCGAAGCCTCCACCAGCCAACTGATCCGCTCCGGTGGCCTGCTTGCCTCCGGCGCCGATGCCGTCATCACCGCCCGCCGCACCTCACAGCTGCTGGAAGAAGGCAACGGCACCGCCGCTCAGTCCGAGCTCACCCACGCCCTGGCGCGCAACGGCGGTGGCTGGATCGGTGGCATGGCCACGGCGTCGGTGATCGGCACCTCCAGCTTCGTCCCTGCGGCCATCGTCGCGGGCGATGCGCTGCTGATGAGCAAGGCGTTCGACAGGGGCGCCGATCTGCTCGACAACCGCGCCATCTACCGGCAGACCGACAAGGCCGATGTCACATGGCAGTTCGATGGCCGCAACTGGCAGCGTCAGGCGGTCATGGACAGCGCGGGCGACGGCCTGGGCAATCCGGCTGAGCGCAGTGTGGGTGCCAGTTACGAGAAGGCCCGCGAGCTGGGCGCATACGCCCACGTAAAAGCGGTAGAGCTGGCGCTGGGCAAGGCGCCGCCGCCGCAGGATCCTTTCAGCATCCCGGCGAAGGATGGCGAGAGCCGTCTGGACAACCCCAACTGGCACCGCGATGCGCAGACCGAACAGTGGACGCGGCAGGTCAAGATCGGCCTGACCGGCGCCAACGATCGGGGGGTGTATGAGACGCAGACCGCCAGCCCCGAACGCGCCAACGAGTTGAATCGTGAGGCGGTGCAACGCATCGAGAACAACATCGCCAACGGCAAGGCCGCGATTGCCGCCAGCTACCTGGAGACTTACGTCGCTACCCGCGCCAGCGACTTCGTGCCGCTGGTGCCGGAAGCGGTGGAGCAGGCGCGTGCCAGGCCCGACGCCATCCAGGGCTCGGACAACCAGCTTTACCAGCGCGATGACGCAGGACAATGGCACCACGCTGGCCAGATCGCGCAGGGCAACATGGCGCTGGAGTTGGAGCTGACCCGCACCATCCAGCAGCCGTCGCTCGATCAGTTCAACCAGACCATTGCCGCATTGGACGCGCGACCGTTGCCATCTGCGGCGGAAGTGAACCAGAACGAGCTGCGCCACAGCTACTACGCTGCGGGCATCGCGCTGACCCCGGCGTGGGAGCAGGCCATTGCCCTGGCCACGGCACGCACGCGCGAGCAGCACGGCATTTCGGGTCCCACGCTGCAGGAACTGGGGCCTGTAGCCGAAGGCAACGCGGGCGCGTCCCGGCCCATCACCCATTACCAGGTAGGCCAGGATGGCGTGGCGCGTGCCGTCGCGACTACCAGCACGCAGGAGCTGCAGGCCGCATGGAATGAGGTGCGGGCGCGTGCCAATGAGCAGGCACCGTTGCCCGACTCGCCCGAGCTACGCATTGCAGCGCTGTCGGCGGGTGAGCAGGAGGTGTACCGGCAGGCACTGCAGGAGGCAAATCGGCTCGGTGCTGCGCAGGTAGATGCAGGACAGGTTGCACGAGCAGCCGCACAGCTGGCACATGGCGACAAGCCATCCGAGCAGGATGGGAACGTGGAAGTGCTGCCTGAAGAGCCGGCGACTGCGCAACCCATCGCGCCTGCGACGGTTGCGGCAGCGCCGCCAGCGGTAGCGGTCACGTCACCGCCTACGCCCGCGCCGCGGGATAAGCCCGAGCCACAGCGGTACGCCGAGCAGCGCGATCCGCCGCGGCGTGAGGCGGAGCCGCAACCTCAGCCCCATCCAAACAGCGAGGCGCCCACCGAGAACCGTACCGCCTCACAGGCGCCGGAGCCCGCTGGGCCGATGCAGGCGCACCCGGTCGAATCCGAGCGTGCGACGCCACACTCTGCCGCGCCTCTGGCAGCGGCAACGCAGACGGTGCCCGCGCAGCGCACAGAGCAGGCAGCGGAACCGGAGAAGATGGCCCCGATGCCTACGGTTGCGCCCACTCCAAAGCAGGACATGGCAGTGCAGGAGGTGGAACCGGTGCCGTTCAAGGAGCCGCTGCCTGCTGAGCCTTCGCGCGATCCATGGCCTTTGGAGCAGGAAACGGCACAACACGTGCCAGAGCCCGAACCGGCTCCGTTGGGTGACCACCAGCCCGTCACTGCGGCTGTCACTGTTCCTGCCGCGCCCACGATAGCGCCAAGCCCTGAACCGACCGCGCCCGCACAGGATGAGGCATCGGGCCCGAACCGGACGCTGCAGGACCCCACGCAGCCCGGCCACCCCGATCACGCGCTGTATCAGCAGATCCGCGAGGGCGTGGAAGCGCTGGACGCCAAGCACGGCCGCAGCTTCGATGAAGTCAGCGAACGCATGACCGCCAGCCTTCTGGTGCTGGCCAAGGACAACGACCTGGAGCGGGTGGACCATGTGTTGGTGAGCAACGCTACGAGTGAACATCCGGCTGGGCACACGCTGTTCGTGGTGCAGGGTGAGCCCAGCAATCCGGCCCATCAGCGCGCTGCGATGCCGACGGAGCTGGCGGCGCAGACATCAGTTGAAGAGTCACTGCAACAGTTCGACTCTGTCAGCCGTGAAGCGCATCAGCGTGCGCTTGCGAATCAGATGGACCAGCAGCTGGAAGACCAGCGGGTGCAGCACGACATCCAGATTCGTGCGGCCAGCGGGGGATGATCAACGTGTGAGCTGCACTGGGCGACCTGCGAAAAGGACCGAAGATGAAGCCACAAGGAAAGCGCCGGATCTGCATGCTCGCTGGACTGCTCGTTCTTCTGGCTACGGGGTGCCGACCCGAGGCGGCTCGCGACGCAGGCTCGATAGCAGAGGCCCATCGTCCGGATCTGGTGCCGCTTGTGCGCGCCATGCCCACCTCGTCAATGGATGAACCATTGGCAGTGGAATTCGATGTGGATGTTCCCAGCAGGAATTCCTCTCCAACGCTCATGATCGGCATTCGGGTCAATCGTACGGACGACGTCCCGGCACTGGAGGCACTGATCGATGTTCAGGCATCCGGGCTCCAGGCCAACGTCTCCATGGAGCGCCTCGAATTGGGTGGATGGACGGACGTGCCGTTGCACCGGCTGGAATCCATCATCGGGGAACCTGCCCGGACGATTCCCATCCCCGCCGATGGTCGAGTAACCAGCGCGTGGCTGGACGATGCTGACGTACTGGCGCTGCAGAATGCTGGGCTGGAACGACCCGGTGATACCTACGCACAGTTGGCCTTCGCATGGGCACGCAATCCCTCGCCGGGCCGATACCGGGTTGAAGTGCAACTGCATTCGCCTCTGACGCAGCTTGATCCGTATCACCCCGAACTGCTGATTGCCTACCTGCGCAGGCCCAAGTAGCGAAGCAGTCAGCTTCTTGGATTGCTGGCTGGTTCACACATTCAGCAAGCCAGTCGTGGCCCCAACTTTGTCCTCCACCTACCCCCGATCCCACCTATGCCATCATCCAGCCAGGACCGCAGTACCCATCAAGGCTGAACAGGCATGGAGCAGGCAACACGCTACACGGTAACCCTTTATCTGGCCGCCCCTGGCACCCCGCTGAAGAGTGGGGGCATCTCGCCGCGCGGCCATATGTACCTGCAGGTGGCCGCGGGCGACGAGGCCCACAGCTACGGCTTCGCGCCACCGCGCCACGCGCCGGGCGAAGCCCGCACCGGCGTGCAGTACGCGCAGGTGCGCCACGATGATGCCGACGAACATCTGGACCCGTACTACAGCCGCACCCTGGAAATCACTGAGGAGCATTACGGCTGCCTGCGTGATTTCGCCGAGGAACCGGCCGAGTTCGAATTCGACGTGGATCGCCCGGCCACCATCAACCGCTGCAGCGATTTCGTATGGGCGGCGCTGCATTACGCGGGCCTGCATCCGCTGCCGGCGCCGCTGGACGGCGGCAGCAACCTGGGCGAGTTCGCGGTGCTGTTCAACCTGCCGGAAATCCAGTGCATTGCTGCGCCGTTCCCGGGCAGCGATCTGAATGCCGAAACCCACCACGCGATGCCCGAGCGCGAGGCCGAGCATCATCGCCAGGGCGACCGCGCGACCGATGAACCGCCACCGACGCCGATCGAAGTGGCCGGCACGCTGCTGGACCCTTCACATCCGGACCATCGCCTGTTCTCGCAGCTGATCCAGAAAGTGGCCGAACTGGATGCCGCGCACGGTCGCCCGTTCGATGCGGCCAGCCAGCGCATCAGCGCCAGCCTGCTGGTGCTGGCCAAGCAGAACAATCTCTCGCGCGTGGACCACGTGCTGCTCAGCCGGCCGACGAAGAGCAGCCATGCGGCGGAGAGCATCTTCATCGTGCAGGGCGACCGCAACGACCCGGGGCACCGCCGCGCCAGCATCGCCACCGAGGTGGCGGCCAAGACCGATGTGGCCGATTCGCTGCGGTTGAAGGAGCAATGACGCGGTCACTGCGGCGGGGGCTGGTGGTACTGGCGGTGCTGGGCGCGCTGGCGGCATGCCGTGCGTCACCAGCGCCTGAGGTTGCGCCGTCCCTGCTGACGCGCGCACAGGCCGAGGCCCGCACGGTTGTGCCGTTCACGCGGGCCGTGCAGTTGCAGAAGGCCGGTCGGATTGCCGAGGTCACGTTTGATTTGCCGGCACCCCAGAAGCCGGCCGTTCCGATCCTGAACATCGGGTTGCGGCTGCAGGATACCGACGGGCGCTCGTTGTTGGACGCGTGGGAGAAGATCAGGCTGGGAAGGCCACCCATGCGATTGCGTCTGGAGCGGATTGATGGCGGCGCACCTGGTCCTGTACAGCTATGGCAGAGCACTCCTGACGGGCGTGACTCACAGAGAATTCCAGAAGATGAGGTTGTGCGATACCTGTCCGATACAAGCTTGGATGAGGGCGCACTGATCCAAGCCGGTCTGCACTCGCGTGACATGCTGTATCAGGTACTTCAGGTCGCGGATGTCGGTTGGCTGGAGCCGGGCCGGTATCGGTTGACAGTCGACCTGATGGAGGACCGTCCGCAGCTGGAAGGGCTCCAAGCCGAACTTATTGTTGGATATCAATCGCTAGGGAAGTAAGACATGAGCAAGGAAGCAGAGCGCTATACGGTCACGATTCATCTCGCCGCGCCCGGCACGCCGAGAGTCGATGTGGGCGACGCGGGCCAGAAGAGATTGTTGGATCCGTCATTTGCCGGGCACATGTTTCTTTCGCTGGCGCGATCAAATGACCCGGTACCCGTGAGCAGGGGATTCACGATGGGGAACGACCGTGCGAATCCCTCGCTGGGCAAAGTCGATGACACGGATCTGCGGGTCTACGACAAGCCCCGCTTCGAGCGCACGATCGAGATCAGCAAGGAGCAGTACGACCGCATCCTCGAGTTCTCCGCAGACGCGAAGAAACACGGCTTCGACATGAACTACGACTTCTTCTCCAACGCCTGCACCGATTTCGCGTGGGGTGCCCTGAACCACGCAGGGCTGCGCCCGGTGGGGCTGGCCGGGGAGATCACCAACTACGAGGGCGCTACCAGGGTCCTGGACAACATCCGCGCCGTCAATGCCATTCCGCAGCAGGTGAAGGGCAGCGAGCTGGACAAGGTGCAGTGGAACCCGATGCCGAAGCAGACGTTCCGCGAGTGGATGTTCACCGAGAACGGCGAGCAGTGGCGCGGCAACAGCGTGCTCGCGGCAAGCGGCACGCCCGCAGACCCGGCGCACGACGATCATGCCCGCCTCAACCAGATCCACCAGCAGGTGGCCGACCTCGGCGCTTTCGGTGCGCGCAACGGCAATGTCAGTGCCAGCCTGCTCGCGCTGTCGAAGGAGCAGCAATTCTCGCGCGTGGACGAAGTGGTGCTGGGCGAGCAGCGCGGCGATACCGCACCGAAGCTGTTCATCGTGCAGGGTGACCGCAGTGACCCGGCACACCAGCGCGCCAGCATGCCGGCGGAGTTGGCTGCGCAGGCACCGGTGGAGGCCTCGTTCGATCGCGTCGCGCAGTTGCAGCAGAACGAGCCGCAGCGAGACGCGCAGCGCCTGCAGGAGGAGCAGCAGCTTCAGCAGAGCCACGGCCCACGGATGGCATAGCCGCGGGCGCAGCATCGAGGTCGAGCGTCGGCCATGCCCGCGCCGGCGCACGCCACGCCCCCCACCTGCTACCATTCCCCCGCAACCCCAGCCAGCCCACCCCGCGCAGACAGATGCGGGGCGGGCCGTCGCAGTACGGCCCAGCGAGCCAGGACACCCTCCCGTGCCCATTCAAGGACGCTCGCATGTTCCGTAATCCTCTCTTCCGCTCGGCCGCCCTGGCCGTTGCCGTTTCGCTCAGCCTCGGCGTGCCCTCCGCGTTCGCCGACAACGCACCCGCTGCCAGTGCTACCACCGCCGCTGTGCAGCGCCAGGCCGTGGCCAAGGGCCTGTACGAGCTGGCCTACAGCCCGAAGCAGAACGCCGTGTTCGTGGCCTCCTCCGGCGGCTTCGGCGATGACGCCGGCCCGGCCCAGGTGCTGCGCCTGAACCCGGCCACGCTGGCCGTGGAAACCCGCATTCCGCTGGAGCGCAAGGCGTTCGGCGTGGTGCTGGACGACGCCCACAACCGCCTGTACGTGGGCAACACCGTGGACCTGTCGGTGACCGTGGTCGACACCGCGCAGAACAAGGCCGTGGGCACCATCCAGTTGATGGAGAAGAAGACCGGCAAGGACGGCAAGGCCGCCTACACCCACGACCTACGCGAGCTGGTGGTCGACAGCGCGGCCAACCGCCTGTACGTGACCGGCCACAGCAGCCAGCCGGACGTGAGCAGCGTGCTGTTCGTGATCGATACCACCACGCTGAAGGTGATCAACACCATCGACGGCCTGGGCAATGCCAAGGCGCCGGGCCTGGCGCTGGATGCGGCCAACAAGCGCGTCTACACCAGCAACCTGCTGGCCGACCTGGTGGTGGTGGGCACCGATTCGAACAAGGTAGTGGCGCAGCACAGGATCGCCGCCGAGCAGCCGATGAACATCGCGCTGGATCCGGCCGGCAAGCGCCTGTTCGTGACCGACCAGGGCTCGGAATTCCTGCGTGGTTACCAGGCCAAGAGCAGCGGCCTGGTCAGCAAGCACCCGGGCCAGCGCGTGCTGGTGCTCGACCGCAGCACCGGCAAGGAACTGGCCAGCATTCCGACCGACGCCGGCCCGCTGGGCATCCTGCTGGATGCACCGCGCAAGCGCCTGTACGTGACCAACCGCGAAGCCGGTACGGTGACCGCCTACAACAGTGACAGCTACCAGAAGGTGGCCACCTACACCGTGCCGACCCACCCGAACAGCCTGGCGCTGGATGCGAAGAACAACGTGCTGTTCGTGAGCATCAAGAACGGCGAGAAGGATGACAAGGGCGCTGACGAGAGCGTGGCGCGCATCCAGCTGTGATGCGCTGACGCTGGGCTCGCCCGGCAGCGTGCCGCATGAAGAAGGCAGGGTGCAGGCCCTGCCTTCTTCTTTGCCGGGTTGCAGTGCCGAGCGCCAACCCGCTAGGGTTGAACCCTAGGGCAGGGAGCCAAAGGATCTGAATCATGCTGGGTATTCGCCGCTGGCTGCGCGTCGGCCTGATCTTCACGCTGGCGGGTGCACTCGGCGCCTGTAGCAGCCGCGTACCGGATGCGCTGGAGCTGCTGGATCTGGTCAAGCCGATCAACGTGGCCGAGTCCGGCCAGGCGGTGCGGTTCGAGTTCGAGACGAATGCCCGCAACTTCCACCCGGGTCGCACCTATGCGCTGGAGCTTGAGTTGCAGCACCAAGGGACGCGAAAGCCCGACGAGCCTGACGTGGGCACAATGAGGATCCCGTTCGAGGTGACCCTGCAGCAATGGCGTGCTGATGCCTGGAAGGATGTTCCCACCTACGACAGCTTTCAAGCCGGGGTGCTCAATGCCGGTGAGCAGCTTCCGGAATGGCATGCATCCAGCGAATGGCGGTATACGTCGCCGCACATGGGCAGTGATGGCCAGTACACGATGAGCCTGGTTGCTCTGCCAGTGGAAATTGACTCCCGCTACCGCGTGGACGTGCGCACGGTGCAGAGGACAGAGGCACTGCAGGGCTACTCGGCCCGTTTTCGGATCCATGCCGCCCGACCCGCTGGAAAGTAATCAATCGCCTGGTTGCGACGCCGTTGGTCACCCGCTAGGGTTGAGGCCTATGGCAGGGAGCCAAAGGATCTGAATCATGCTGGGTATCCACCGCTGGCTGCGCGCCGGCCTGATCTTCACGCTGGCGGGCGCACTCGGCGCCTGTAGCAGCCGCGTACCGGATGCGCCGGAGCCGCTGGATCTGGTCAAGCCGATCGACGTGGCCGGGTCCGGCCAAGCGGTGCGGTTCGAGTTCGAGACGAATGCCCGCAACTTCTATCCGGGTCGTCCCTATGTTCTGGATCTTGAAGTGCAGCGACATGGACCCGGGCCTGACAGTGAGCCTGACATGGACAATGTTCATGTTCCCTTTCAGCTGTCCCTGCAGCGCTGGGTCGCAGGTGCCTGGCAGGACGTTGCAACGTCTGATGTCTATCAGGCACGGGCGCGCAATCTGGGTGAGCCGCTCCCCGAATGGCACGAGTCGGCAGACTGGCGTTACGCGCAGCAGGTATCGATGGACGCCAGCCGATACAGGTTGAGCATCGTCACGCTGCCGATAGAAATGGGTGCCCGCTACCGCCTGGATGTGCGCACGGTGCAGCCCACCGCTGCGCTCCAGCATTACCCGGCGCAGCTGCGGGTTCATGCCGACCCACTCTCTGGGAAATAGACGTCATCCCACTGCTGGAAGGAACTGAAGGATTTTTCTTATGGATAAGCCGCGCTACACCGTAGAAATCGTCATTGCCGCACCTGGTACGCCGTTGGTGGACGAGAGAGGTGTACAGAAAGTTGTGGACGGGGTTCCGCAGACATCCGGGCCCGGACACATGTTCTACGTGCTCCATGGGCCGGACAAGACCACGCGGAGTTTCGGCTTCGCGCCGACGGAGCATGGAAGCATGAACGGGCCGGGCGAGGTCATGAAGACCGATGCGGTCGAGTACAGGAACCCGCATTACAGCCGCACGCTCGAGATCAGCGAGCAACAGTACAGAAAGCTTGAGGCCTTCGGTGCGCACCCGGATAAGTACGGCTTCGATCTTCAATACAAGGACGTGCGCAACAACTGCGTGGACTTCACCTGGGAAGCCTTGAACCACGCAGGCATCCAGCGGAAAAGCAGCATCGACGTGAACGCGTTGGGAGGTCCCGCTGGCCAGCTTCTTCCGGATGTTCGCATTCCTCTTGACATCAAGGGGGCGGGCAAGGACGCATTCCGACCGCTGCGCAACATCCACGGTGTGGATAGCATTGATCCGCCGTTTCCGGACAGCGAGCTCAACCAGAGGAAAACCAATCCCCTGCCGGAGCGCAGTCTCAAGCAACACATGCTGAGTGATGCCGAGGGCATGGGCGAACGAAGCGGTGATCTTCTGGCCCGGCACAGCAACGATCCGCTGCTTTCACAGATCCACCAGGGCGTGGCCCGGCTTGATGCAGAGCGGGGCCGCAGCTTCGATGCCACCAGCGAGAACATCAGCGCCAGCCTGTACGCCCTGGCCAAGGCAAACGGACTGACCCGGGTCGACCACGTGCTGTTGAGCGATCGTACTGCGCAGGCGGATGTGGCGCAGAACATCTTCATCGTGCAGGGCGAGCGCAACGACCCGGCACAGCTGCGCGCCAGCATGCCAACAGCGGTGGCTGCGCAGACACCGGCAGAAACTTCGTTCGAGCGTGCCGAGCAGCTGTCGCAGTCTGCACAGGTGCGTACGCAGGATGAGCTGCAGCAGCGCCAGGTGCAGGAGCAGTCCAGTCCGCGCATGGCCTAGCGCAGCAAGCGCCACGGCGAGCCGCCGTACTCGCGCTGGGCCGCCAGTAACGCTGGAGGCGGCTCAGCCCAGACGGTGTGCCGGGTTCTGCTGCTGCTCCTGCTCACGGGCCTGCTGTTCGGGCACTAGCCCCACGGCCGGCTGCTGCGGGGCCAACCCCAGCTTCTGCATCGACTGCTCCACCGGCGTCTGCGCCGCCACCGCGGTCGGCATCATCGCGCGCAGGTGCGCCGGATTGGCCGGGTCGCCCTGCACCACGAAGACGTTGTGCCCGGCCGGGTGCTGGGCCGTGGCGTTGCTGACCAGCACATGGTCGACCTGCTGCAGGCCCTGCTCGCGGGCCAGCACGGTCAGGCTGGCGGCCAGGCGTTCGCTGGTCTGGTCGAACGCACGGCCATGCTGGGCATCCAGAGCGGCCACGCCTTGGCGGACCTGCTGGTTGAGGCCGTAGTCGGGGTGGTTGGGGGTGAGTTCTGCCATGGCGATCGAACGGTAGCGGTGGGTCGGGGTGAACCCCTTCAGTATAAATCCGGCCGGTGAAGGGCGCCGGAAAGGTCAGTCCGCCGGCCGATGGTCGTAGCTGATCACCCGTTCGGCCAACCAGCGCCCGTCCACGCGGCGCCAGACCTGGATGAAGCGGGCCTGGCCGGTCCAGCGTTCCACGCCATCCTTGCCGCGTTCATGGAAGCGGTGGTTGCCGATTTCGAGCGCCCGCTCATCGTGCAGCGGGAAGACCTGCAGCGAAGATTCCACCAGCTCGCGGCGCAGCTGCCAGCCACCCTTGCGCGCGCTGCTGCACAGGGTGGCCACGCTGCGACGGAAGTCCTCGCGGCTGCTGGCCGACTTGCCGTCCTTGTCATGGAAGAACTCCATGTCGTCGGTCGTCATCGCGGCGGCCCTGTCGGCATTGCAGGCCTCGAAGGCGGCGGCGAACAGCTGGGTGTCGGCCTGGTGGATCTGCTCGCGCAGGGAGTCGGCGGGCGCTGGCGCGGCAACGAGGCCGGCGGCCAGCAAGGGCAGGGTGGGCAGCAGCATGGTGAGGCTCCAGGGAGGGTTCACGCAGGCTCGCATGGCGTTTGGGCCACTGCAGCCGGTGTCCGACGAAACGGCCCTTCCACGGAGTGAACGCCCGCATTGGCGGCCCGGCGCCAGCGTCGGGGCCCTGGCTGTGCAGGCGATGTCATGAGCGGCCGGGATTCCCTCACGGCCGCCACAGGGCACGGCCACTAGCCTGAACGCCTCCCTTTCCACAGGAGCGCCCATGCCTGCTTCCCGCATCCGCCTGCACGTTGAAGACACAGGGGGCCACGGCCGCCCGGTCATCCTGATCCACGGCTGGCCGCTGTCCGCCGATGCCTGGAGGACGCAGGTGACGATTCTGCGCGACGCCCAACACCGGGTGATCAGCTACGACCGGCGTGGCTTCGGCCGCTCCGACAAGCCGGCCGAAGGTTATGACTACGACACGCTGGCGGCGGACCTGGCGGGGTTGATCGAGGAACGTGACCTGCGCGACGTCACCCTGGTCGGCTTCTCGATGGGCGGCGGTGAGGTGGCGCGCTATGTGGCCAACCACGGGCAGGAGCGCCTGCACAGCGTGGTGTTTGCTGCCGCCGTGCCGCCGTACCTGCTGCGCAGTGATGACAACCCGGAAGGCCCGCTGGCCCAGGACAAGGCTGACGAAATGCGCAGTGGTCTGGAGAAGGATCGCGAAGCGTTCTTCGACGGCTTCACCCGCGATTTCTTCAGCGCCAACGGCAAGCTGGTGGTCACCGAGGAAGCGCGCCAGGCGGCGATCGCGCTGTGTCATCAGTCCGACCAGACGGCAGCGCTGGGCTGCATGAAAGCGTTTGCCACCACGGACTTCCGCGATGATCTGACGAAGATCACAGTGCCCACCCTGATCCTGCACGGTGACAGCGATGCCATCGTTCCGTTTGAAGGCTCTGGCCAGCGCACGCACCGGGCCATTGCGGGCAGCGAAGTGGTGATCCTTGAAGGCGCGCCGCACGGCTGCAATACCAGCCATGCCGACCACTTCAATCTTGCCCTGCTGAACTTCCTGAAGCGGTAAGCTGCGGCCATGCGCGAACCGAAGATGCCACCGTGGAAGAAGCCCAACCCCAAGGGCCAGACCTCGCAGCCGCTGTCGCCTGCACAGAAGGAGGCGGCGCGGCAGCGGGCGGAAGAGAACGGCCGGCGTTACCCCAATCTGGTGGACAACATGTGGGCCGCCAAGCTGCCGCGCGGATCGTGATCTGTAGAGTTGAGTAATGCTCGACTCCGCTCTGCATCCATTCACGCATGCGTGGAGCTACGGCAAAAGCAGCCGAGCGTGGGCTCGGCTCTACAGCTTGGCCAGCGGCTTCCAGCCGGGTTCCAGCCAAGGCGCGATCTTGTTCTGGCGGACGGTGACGGCCTCAACTGGTACCCCAGCCAGGCGTGCAAGCTCCGCACGCAGCAGCTCGGCATCCACCGACATGGCCGTAGCTACCTGCAGCCGATCTCCCTGATGCCTCACTTGTACCGGAAGCGTGGCGTGCGCGTCCTGCTGGCCGCCGGTGCGCCCGATCGGGTAGCGCATTGTTACCGGCCGTGACAGCTGCGCCAGTGCGGGCTGCCACGCCTGCAGCACGAGGGGCTGACCGGCAGCGGGAACATGTACTTCAGCAATCGTGGCTGGGTAGCCGGTGAGGCTCTCGACCATGACCTGGAAGCGCGCGCCATCTGGTACGGCCAGCACGGCGGCGATCAATACGCACAGCGAAACGAATACCGCCGCCAGGATCCAGCTGCGCGGCGCGGTAGCCGGTCGAGTCGCGTTGCGCAGCCCCGGTCTGCGCCGCAGCTTGCGCGCGTAAATGCGCCGGTCCTTCCTGCGCGGGCTGCTGCTGTGCTCAGGCAGGTTCAAGGGAACGCGCGGAAGGCGCGCCACGCGGGCCTGGATCAGGCGCGAGAGCAGCATCCACGCGATCACGAACGCCAGCAGCGGGAGCAGGGTTCGCACCCACAGATACAGCGTGACCATCCACAACACCTCTACAGACGACCATCCATGCTCGTCTACATCCTACCGGGACCACGCGGTGGTTGTCGTATACGCCAGCCGACAGGCACAGGATGCTTGGTTAGGATGGTCCTTTGTTGTCATGGATGAACCGATGGTCTCTGCCGCTGCCCGCTTCTGTCGCATCTGTGGTCCCGGCCCGATCCTGCTGGCGCTGCAGGTGGTGGCGTTGCTGGCGGTAGGCCTTGCAGCCGGCTTCTTCCACTACCGTGTGGGACTGCTGCTGGAGCCGGTGGATGACGCATGCGGTGGGCCCGACGCGGCCGCACGCATACAGGTGGCCGAACAGTTGCTGGCGCGATCCACTGCGCTTGCACCGTGGCAACCGTTGCAGTGGATTCCGATGGCGGGCGTGGTGCTTGCGCTGCTGGGCGCGATGTCGATCAGCGTCTATCGGCTGGGGCGGTTGTCCGGACGGCTGCGGCGGGCCAACCGGGTCTTGATGATGCTGCATGGCGCGTTGCTGGTGCTGGCGGTGCGGGCATTGCATCTGTACGACATGGCATGGACCAGTGTGGCCAAGCTGGCGCCGACAACCTGCCTGATGGAACTGGGGGAACAGGGCAGTTTGCCGCTGGCACAGGCGCAGGAGGTGGTGTTCGAGATCCTCACCCACGAGCATGCCCCTCTGCTGCGCAATCCCGATGATCTGGCCCTGGTGCTGGTCGCAGTGATGCTGATGGCGATGGCTGCAGGATTCATGTTGTGGCGGGCGATCGTGCGCGAGCGGGAGGTGCAGTCGCCCAGCCCATAGCAGCTGCATGCCCGACCAGGCGTTCTCAATCACGCTAAAGTCCGTACTTCGCCCCTGCAAGGAAGTGCTGATGCGTTGGTTGCTTCGCGCTGTACCGCTACTGCTCTGTTCGTTGGCGGTACACGCCGCTGAAGTAGATCGCCGGATTGCGGTGACCATCGACGACCTGCCCTGGGCGCGGGTGGATGAGATCGTTCCGCCTGACCTGCAGGCGCGGCATGAAGCGCTGATGGACCAGCTGCGCGAGGCAGGCGTGCCGGTGGTCGGCTTCGTCAACGAGAACAAGCTTGAGATCGACGGGCAGATGCAGCCGGCGCGGGTGCAGATGCTGCGCGACTGGCTGGACGCCGGCTACATGCTGGGCAACCACACCTACTCGCACATGGACCTGAACGCCAAGGGCGTGCCTGCGTTCCAGCGGGATTTCCTGCGTGGCGAGACGGTGCTGCGGCCGTTGCTGGCCGAGCGCGGGTTGAAGCCGCAGTGGATGCGTCACCCCTATCTGCGTGCGGGGCGCACGCCGGAAGACCGCGCGGAAATGGACGTGTTCTTCAAGCAGCTTGGCTACCGCGTGGCGCCGGTGACGGTGGACAACGGCGAGTGGGTGTGGGCGTTCGCCTATGCCAACGTGATGAACGAGCAGGCGGATTCGCCCGCGCGCGCGGCGACGCTGGCGCAGCTGCGCAAGGGCTACGTGCCGTACATGCTGAACAAGCTGGACTATTACGAGAAGCAGTCGCAGGCGCTACTTGGGTACGCGCTGCCGCAGGTGTGGCTGATGCACGCCAATGAGCTCAACGCGGCGACCTTTGCCGAACTGGTCGCGGCCACGAAGCGTCGCGGCTATCGCTTCATTTCACTGGACGAGGCGATGCGTGACCCGGCCTACGCGCGGGGTGCCGAGGGCTACAACGGCCGCTATGGCCCGAGCTGGCTGCACCGCTGGGCGATGGCGCAGAACAAGCCGAAGGACTTCTACGCCGGCGAACCCGAGGTGCCGGCGTGGGTGATGAAGCTGGCCAAGGTCGACTCGGAGTGACGCTCAGCGCTTGACGGCCAGCACGCCGTCCAGCGCCAGTTCGGCCTTGAAACCCGCCTTTTCCAGGCGCTTGGCCACTTCACGCGGCACGTCGCGGCCGCTGGTCAGCTTGTTCGGCGCGCCGGTGTAATGGAACAGGCGGCCGCCCTTGCGGATGACGCGGGCGAGGTGGTCATAGAACACCTGGGAGTACAGCTCACCGGCGATGCCGAAGCGCGGTGGGTCGTGCAGGATTGCGTCGACACTGTTGCTGGCCACCAGTTCGATCTGCTGCGAGACGTCACCGTGGCTGAACTGCAGGCGACCACCGGCGGCAGCCGAGTCTGGATCCGGCGACCACGGGTTGAGCGTGCGCAGCCACATCACATCGGCGTTCTTCTCGAATGAACGGATCTGGCCGACACCGGCCTCCAGCGCGCAGGCGGCGAAGTAGCCCAGGCCACCGCAGGTATCGAGGATGACCTTGCCGGCCGGGGCGACCAGCTCCACCTTGCGGCGTGCATCCTCGAACGGCGACAGCTTCGAGGTCGGCAGCATCTTGATGCCGTCGATCTCGAAGGTCGGTGCGCCCCATTCGGTCGGCACCAGCTTGATCAGCGAGCCGCTGTAGCGCGAGATCGGCGCGAAGTCCTCGCCATCCCAGTAGTACAGCGTGCGGTCCTTCAGCTTGCCCGGCCACGGGTAGGGCTGGCCCCGGAAGTGGAAGCCGTCGGCATCCAGCACCACGCTGTCCTGGCTGCGGCCGAGGTCGAGCGAGCCCTGCCATTCGGCAGCGCCCTTGTCATGGGCACGGCGCAGGGTGTCAGCGCTGTCGCGGGTCAGCAGGGGGCCGAAGTAATGGGGCACGGCGGGTACCGGGGCGTTTCGGGGGAGGGCATGGTACCGCAGGGCGCATGATGGGTTGAAAGAGTGATTTATGACCATGGTCGTTGAAAACAACGGTCTATGGGGCATGTGCAACTAATCTCAGTATGACGGGATGCCGCGACGCGGCCTTCAGTGAAAGGCTGAAGGCCGCCTAAGATCAGTTGCCTACTGAGCGAACTGAGTTCCGCGATTGGATGCGCATTGCCTTGGTATGCACACGTCCAGCGAGGTGCTCACGAATCGTGACTCCATTATGGTGCAGACGACGCCAATTCCCTCGCTGAGATAGAAGGGGGATGAATAATGACGTGTATCGCTAAAATAGCATCTGCCGTTGTCAATACCAATCTTAGCTGTTCGGGCTCCGGCAACGGAGCTCTCTGCATTCATCTGGCCTGTTGAATAATAGGACACGCCCACAGGAACACGTCCATTCGGCGCAGTTGCCGTAACCCAGTCAATACTCTTCGAACTCCATTTTGAGGTTGGATTCCCTGGGGTGTTTTCACGAGTGCATGCCCAGCCTGCTGCCGGCCCTTCAATCGTCCCCTCCCCTTGAGATGGTTCCATATCCATGGAAGCGCAGAAAGCTTGGTGGTAGAGCTTAGTCGCCTCCGACTGGTCGCTGTATCGATAGATCAGTCGTCCAAATCCATCAGGCTTCAGATGCTGATCAACTTGAATCTGCCCTCCATCGAAGTCTGGCCAAGTTGTACGGCGAACAATGATGATCTCTCCTTTGGCGCTGAGCTCCGTTCTGTCGACACTCAATGGTGTTTCTGCGAATGCAGGCGAGGCCGTGGCGATTGCCAGACACAGGATCAGTGTGCGATTACTCATCTGCGAGTCTCCGTTCTTCGGTTGCGGAGACACTAGGCTCAACAATGTTCAGTTTTCAGATTGTGACCCGCACCGTACTTGACCAGATTTCAAACTTCTCTTACTAGTTTGAATGTTGATCCATCGCTCAATCGCACTTCACCGCATACACCGGCCCAGCACCGATCAGCATCAACGCCATGTAGTCACTATCGCTGGCCTTGCCGTTCAACGTCGCGTCCTTGTTGAAGTGGAAGATGCCGAAGCCGCCCGCCATGCGGATCAACGCGCTGTCGATCTGCTCGGCGTCATCGCGGAAGTAGCGGCTGATCTCGCTGCGGGTGGCCTTGTGCAGGGCATTCGGCTCGCGTTGCCACTGGTCGCCGCGGCTGAAGGAGACAAAGTACTGGCCGCCTTCCCTGTCGATGCGGAAGTCGGCCGGTTTGCGCGCGCCGGTGGCGAAGCAGCCCTGCAACGGATCGGCGCTGAAAGGAAGCCCGGCATCGCCACTGCAGGCGGTGAGCAGCAGGACGGCACCGGGCAGCAGCAGGCGGAGCATGCGCATGGGATGTCCCTACAGGGCAGGTGCGGCTAGTGTAGGCGGCACTCGGGCGTCGCCCGTACAGAAATTCGGCAAGAACAAAGGGGTTTTCGGATGGCGCAGGGCAAGGCACCGTGGTGCGGCATGGCCAGTTGGCTGGGGATCGCTGTGGGTTGGGGGGCCGGCACATTGGCGGCGCAGGCGGCGGCAGCCGCAGGCGGCAATGGCATGGCTGCGGGATTGGGCGTGGGCGTGCTGGGCGCGGCGCTGGTGGGTGGCGGCCTGGCGGTGGCTTCGCGCGTGCGCGGTGAGCGTTGGCCGTGGATCGGCATCGGTGGTGCGGTGCTGAGTGCGCTGCCGCTGCTGATGTACCTGCTGCGGATGATGCTGAAGCTCTAGCGGTAGTGCCGGCCGCTGGCCGGCAACACCGGATTGTTTCCGGAGCCCATGAGGTTGCCGGCCAGCGGCCGGCACTACCCGCGTGGATCATGTGCTGCGGTGGATCTCCACCGTTACGTGTACCAGCTCTTCATGGATCGCCAGCGCGTTGCGCAGGGTATCGGCATCCAGCGTGGCGTCGCTGGTGACCACGCTGGCGCTGACCGCGTACTTGCCGCGACCCACCTGCCAGACGTGCAGGTCGGCCAGGCGCGCCGGCCACGGGCCCTGTTCGATCACTTCGCGTACTTCGGCCACCACCGGAGCGTCCATCTGCGCGTCGAGCAGGATGCGGCCGCTGTCGCGCAGCAGGCCCACCGCCCACACCGTGACCAGCACGGCGCCGACCAGGCCCATCACCGGGTCCAGCCAGGTCAGGCCCAGCAGCTTGCCGCCGAGCAGGGCGATGATGGCCAGCACCGAGGTGGCGGCGTCGGCCAGCACGTGCACATAGGCCGAGCGCAGGTTGAGGTCGTGACCGTGCGCATGGCCGTGATCGTGGTGTTCGTGGTCATGCCCGTGATGATGGCCATGGTCATGCCCGTGGTGGTGATGCGCGTGGCCCGGGCTGTCGTGCAGCCACCATGCACAGAGCAGGTTCACGCCCAGGCCTACCGCAGCGATGGCGATGGCTTCGTTGTAGTGGATCGGCGCCGGTACCCACAGCCGCTCCAGCGACTGCACGGCCATCAACGCGGCCACGCCGAGCAGGGCGATGGCGCTGGTATAGCCGGCCAGGATCTCGATCTTCCAGGTGCCGAAGGCGAAGCGCGGGTCGTGCGCGTAGCGGCGTGCGCAGCGGTACGCAAACACCGAGAGCCCGAGCGCCAGCGCATGCGAACTCATGTGCCAGCCGTCGGCGAGCACGGCCATGGAGTTGAACCACCAGCCGCCGACGATCTCCACGACCATCATGCTGACGGTGAGCCACAGGGCGCGGCGGGTATTGCGTTCGGCCAGCGGGTTGCCGTCGTCGAAGCGGTGTTCGTGGCGACGGGCGGCGGCGAGGGCGTCCAAGTGCATGGGGGCGGGAGCTGGAGTGGATACCCCCATAGGGTATATGATCCCGCCATGGCGCACGTACACAAAAATCGTAAGCAGCTGCTGACCCGGGTGCGCCGCATCGCGGGCCAGGTTGCGGCGTTGGAGCAGGCGCTGGACCAGCCCGAGGGTAAAGCCGGCGACTGCGCGGACGTGCTGGTGCAGGTTGCCGCCGTGCGCGGTGCCGCCCACAGCCTGCTGATGGAGCTGCTGCACGAGCACCTGCAGGAACACGTGGTGGGCGCCGAAGACCCGCAGCAGCGGGCGGCCGAGGCCGAGGTGCTGGTCGAGCTGCTGCGCCGCTACGGCAAATAGGCCGAGGGGCGGTAGAGTCGACTGTCAGTCGACTGCTCTTCGTACAACCAACGAAAGACCCCGCGCTTCGCGCGATAGTCGACTAACAGTCGACTCTACCCCCGTGGCGGTGCCGCGCGTTCCAGATGTGCGTGGCGGCCAGCAGCAGGCTGCCGGTGACCGTCATCGGTGTTTCCCAGTCGTGCGAGGGCAGCGCAAGCGCGCCGGCCAGCAGCAGGCCGAGCCCGGCGCCGGCGGTGGCCCAGGCCAGCACGGGGAGGCGACGGCGACGCTCGGCCCGCCACAGCGCGTAGCCGGTCAGCGGCAGGGCGATGGCCACGAACAGCAAGTGCACCCATTCCGCCTCGGCCCACGCGCCGAACAGCGGTAACGCGGCGGCCAGCAGCGGCAGCGCCAGGCAGTGCAGCAGGCACAGGCTGGACAGGGCGACAGCGCCGGCATCGAGCAGGGCGGCAGACGGCGACTTCATCGGGGGAGGCTCCTTGCGCGACAGATGTTATACAGTAACATTTCCGTTCCGCAGCCAACCCCGCTCCGACATGAACACTGTTTCCCGCGCCGACCGTCGCCTTCCGGTCACCGTGCTGTCCGGCTTCCTCGGGGCCGGCAAGACCACCCTGCTCAACCAGATCCTGCGCAACCGCGCGGGCCTGCGTGTGGCGGTCATCGTCAACGACATGAGCGAGGTCAACATCGATGCGCAGCTGGTACGCGAGGGCGGCGCCGAACTGCGCCGCACCGAAGAGACGCTGGTGGAGTTCAGCAATGGCTGCATCTGCTGCACGCTGCGCGATGACCTGCTGCAGGAAGTGCGGCGCCTGGCCGACGCCGGCCGCTACGACTACCTGCTGATCGAGTCGACCGGCATCGGTGAGCCGATGCCGGTGGCGGCCACGTTCGCGGTACGTGACGAGCAGGGCTTCAGCCTGAGCGACATCGCGCGCCTGGACACGATGGTGACGGTGGTGGATGGCAGCGCGTTCCTCGCCGACTTCGGCTCGACGTTGCGCCTGGCCGAGCGTGGCCAGCAGGCCGGGCCGGATGATGATCGCGGCGTGGTCGACCTGCTGTGTGAGCAGGTCGAGTTCGCCGATGTGATCGTGGTCAGCAAGGTCGACCAGGTGGATGACGAAGTGCTGCAGGACACGCTGGCCGTGCTGCGCGGCCTGAACCGCGACGCGAAGCTGCTGCTGTCCCGCTTCGGTGACGTGCCACTGGCCGAGCTGCTGGACACCGGCCGCTTCGACTACGAGCGTGCGCAACGTGCGCCGGGCTGGGTGAAGGAACTGCGTGGCGAGCATACGCCGGAGACCGAAGAGTACGGCATCGGCAGCTTCGTCTACCGCTCGCGGCGACCGTTCCATCCCGCCCGCTTCGCCCGCGCGCTGCAGTCGGGCATGCCTGGCGTGATCCGCAGCAAGGGCTGGTTCTGGCTGGCCAACCGCATGGACTGGGTGGGCGAACTGAACACCGTGGGCGCAGCGACGCGCACGCAGGCGGCGGGGTTCTGGTACGCCGCGCGTGATCGCGTGCGCGCTGGGCTGGAGGACACCGCGCCATTGCTGCCGCCCACGCCGCTGCCGTACAGCGACCTCGGCTGGGCGCGGCAGCAGGCCGATTGCTGGAGCGCACCGTTGCCGGGGCCGGAGGACTTCCCGGATGCGGCCGCGCATTCGGCGATGCAGCGCCTGTGGCATCCGTTGTGGGGGGATCGCCGCCAGGAGCTGGTGGTGATCGGCGTGCACATGGATGAGCGCGCGGTGCGAGCGGAGCTGGACGCGTGCCTGCTCAACGATCAGGAACTGCGTGCGGGGCCGTTGCTGTGGCAGCAGTTGCCGCAGGCGTTCCCGGTGTGGAAGCGGTGAGCGAACGGCTCCAGTAGATTCACGCCATGCGTGGATGGCGGTTCAACCGGTCTTTGCCCGCCTTGTAGAGCCGAGCCCACGCTCGGCTGCAATTGCAGTGGTTCCACGCCATGCGTGATGCGTCAGCCGAGCGTGGGCTCGGCTCTACAGAATCGAACCCACGCATGGCGTGGATCTACAAGGCATCGCGCCATTGCCAAGCGTCGGAGGTGACTAGCAGTACCTGCGTCGGTCGCAATGCCTGCAGCAGGTACCGGTCGTGGCTGACCATCACCAGTGCGCCCGGCCACGCCGCAAGCAATTCTTCCAACGCCTGCAATGCGCTCAGATCCAGCGCATTGCCCGGCTCGTCCAGCAGCAACAGCTGCGGTGCGGGATCGGCATACAGCACGCTGGCCAGCGCGCCTTTCACCCGTTCGCCATCGCTGAGGCTGTGGGCCGCCCGCTGGATGCGCTGTGCATCCAGCCCGAGCAGGGCCAGCCGCGTGCGCAGTTCGCCGGGGGCCGCGCGCGGGTTGGCGGCCTGCACGGTGTCGAGGATGCTGCGCTCGCCGGACAGCCCCAGCAGCTGCTGGTCGAGCAGGGCCAGTGGCGCATGCCGTTGCACGATGCCGCTGCGCGCAGGCAACTGGCCGGCCAGCACGCGCAGCAGGGTGGATTTTCCAGCACCGTTGTCGCCGATCACGGCGATGCGTTGCCCGCGGCGGATCTCCAGCTGCAACGGCGCACTGCAGCCATGCGGCAGCACCAGGGATTCGGCCTGCAGCAGACGCGTGCTGCCACGTTCGCCTGCGACGGCAAACAGCGCCAGCTCCGGCGCCACATGCACCGCCGATGCCGCTGCGCACAGCTGCTCTGCGCTGGCCTGCAGGCGTTCGGCCTGTACCAGCTGCGCGCGGCCGTGGCTGGCCTCGGCGCGCTGCTTCTGCCGGCCGAGAAGGATGGGGGCCTGGTTGGCCTGCTTCGCATCGCGATTGCCACGCGCCTGGCGTTGTTGTTGCCGTTCGTGCTGTTCGCGCGCGCTGCGTTGCTGCTGCCGGTGCTGGGCGCGCGCATGGTCGAGCTGGGCGGCGGCAGCTTCGCGCTCGGCGGCGCGCGCATCGGCGTAGTGCTGCCACGGTCCGCCGTAACGATGCAGCCCGCGCCCATCGACCTCGACGATCTGCTGCATGTGCCCAAGCAGCTCGCGATCATGACTGACCGCCAGCAGGCCACCGCGCCACTGCTGCAACTGCTCGTACAGCTGTTGGCGATGGCGTGCATCCAGGTGGTTGCTGGGTTCGTCCAGGATCAGCCAATCGGCACCGCTGGCCCAGGCACCGGACAGCGCCACCTGCATCGCCTGGCCACCGCTGAGACGCGCGGCAGGCTGGGCGGGGTCGAGGTCATCGGGCAGCCCGAGCATCTGCCATTGCTGCTGCAGGCATTCGCGCAGATCCCAGCGGTCGCCGATGCAGGCGAAGTCGGCCTCATCCACGCTGCCGGCCTCGATGCGTTGCAACGCGGCCAGTTCCGCGCCGACGCCGGCCAGCTCACCAACCGTGCCGGCGGGTGGATAACCGGGCGTCGGCAACAGGAACACCCGGCCACTGCCGCGTACCTGGCCGCTGTCGGGCAGCAGCCGGCCAGCCAGCAGGCGTGCCAGCACACTCTTGCCGGCGCCATTGGCACCGACCAGGCCGGTAGCAACCGGTTCGAAGGAAAACGTCAGATCGGAAAACAGCAGGCGGCCGTCGGCCAATCGATACGACACGCGATCGAGCGTGAGGGAATGCGGGGTCATGCGACCTCCATGGATGCCGGGTTCTCCCCTGCGCGCAGGGGGCGGGAAGAGTCAGGCCGTCTGGTGGGAAGACGGCGGCATCAATGGCGCATTGGTCGCGAGCCTCTGGGAGGAATGAGCGGTCAGTATAGCGGCAGTGGCTGAATGGTCAGGTGTGCGGCCGCCGGGCATGGCCCGGCGCTACCGATGGTCGGGCGGTTCTGTAGAGCCGAGCCGATGCTCGGCTTCCTTTCGCCGCGAGACGCATCCACGCATGGCGTGGATCTACGGCACGGTACCCAGGCGGTCGCCGACGAAGTCGATGAACACCCGCAGCTTCGGCAGTACGTGTCGGCCCGACGGCCACAGCAGATGGAAGGTGCCGCAGGAATGCACGTGTTCGTCCAGCACCGTGACCAGGCGGCCGTCGGCCAGGGCATCGCGCACCGAGTGCACCGGCACGAAGGCCAGGCCGATATCGCGCAGTGCGAGCGCCACCCGCGCTTCGATGGTGTTGGCCACCATGTGCACCGGAAGCTCCTGCGGCGTTTCATCGTCGGGCCAGTGGATCGGCCACGGTTCCAGCTTGCCGGTGGTGGGGAAGCGATAGTGCAGCAGCGTGTGCTGCATCAAGCCTGCCGGCGTGCGCGGAACGCCGCAGCGCTGCAGGTAGCCCGGCGAGGCAACGACGCGGCGCGGGAACACACCCAGGCGCCGTGCGTTCATGCGCGAGTCGCTGGGTTCGCCGACGCGCAGCACCGCATCGAAGCCCTCCTCGATGACATCAACCAGGCGGTCACTGAAGTCCAGGTCCAGGCGGATATCCGGGTACGCCGCCATGAACTCGGCCATCAACGGCAGGGTGAGGTCGCCAACCAGGGGCAGGCTGATGCGCAGGGTGCCACGGGGCGAGGCGTGCGGTTGTGCCAGCTCGGTGCGCGCGGCATCGCGTTCGTCCAGGATGCGCCGGCAGCGCGCCAGGAACAGCTGGCCCTCGGCGGTGAGGGTGATGCTGCGCGTGCTGCGATGGAACAGCCGTACGCCCAGCGCGTGCTCCAGCCGTGCCACGCACTTGCCCGCTGCCGAGGCGGAAATACCCTGCAGGCGTCCGGTCTCGACGAAGCTGCGGGTGTCGGCCGCGTGCACGAAGGTCTGCAGGTTGGCGAGGTTGTCCAGGACTGACATGGGCGTGCGGGCAATGAAAGCGGCAGGGTAGGCCGGCGCGGCTGTAGCGGGCGGCTCCGCCATCGCAACACTGTGGTGCGGGGTGGCGTGGAGACCGTTGCGGCCTTGCGGTGAGACCGTTGCGGCCTTGCGGTTCCGGCCATCATGCCGACTGCGGACTACACGGTCCATGATGCCCGGAGCGGCAACCGGCTTTTTGCGCGGACGCCCGCTGCCTAACGTGGCGGCCTCTCCCCCACGGATCACCGCGATGAATGCCGCTCCTTCCTTCGAACCTGCGCCGACACTGCCTTCGGTGCAGCGGCTGCTGCAGCAGGTCCACCCGCAGCGCCTGGTCGGCGCGGTGGTGCTGGTGCGCGAGCACGGCGTACTGCGCCATGCCAGCGCGACCGGGCTGGCCGATCGTGAATCGGTCACGCCGATGCAGCGCGACCAGCTGTTCCGGCTGGCGTCGGTGAGCAAGCCGCTGCTGAGCACGGTGATCCTGCGCCTGGTGGCCGAGGGTGTGCTCGACCTGGACACATCGGTACAGCGCTGGCTGCCGGATTTCCGCCCGGCGTTGGCCGATGGCACTGCGCCGCCGATCAGCCTGCGCCAGCTGCTCAGCCACAGCAGCGGGCTGGGCTACCGCTTCCTCGAAGCCGATGTGGACGGCCCCTATGCGCGCGCCGGGATCAGCGATGGCCTGGACGCGAACCCGCTCTCGCTGGCCGAGAACGTACGCCGCATCGCGCAGGCACCGCTGCTGTTCGCGCCGGGCAGCCAGTGGCTGTACTCGCTGGGCGTGGACGTTGCCGGTGCCGTGGCTGAAGCAGCGACCGGTGAATCCCTGCAGGCACTGTTCGAGCGCTTGCTGGCCGCACCCCTGGGCCTGCGTGACACCGCCTTCGCTGCGCGCAACGCGGCACGGCTGGCCACGCCCTATGTGAGCGACACACCGCAGCCGCACCGCCTGCGCGAAGGCGAGGTGGTCGCTCCGTTCGAGGGTACTGTCGGTATCGAGTACAGCCTCGCGCGCGCCACCGATGCCAGCCGTTTCCCTTCGGCCGGGGCAGGCCTGGTCGGTAGCGCCGATGAAGTGATGGCGGTGCTGGAGGCCTTGCGTGATGTGCAGCGTTCAGGCCTGTTGCCGCCGGCACTGGCAGCGGAGATGGCCAGCCCGCAGGTGGGCGAACAGGGGCCGCCGGAACCGGCCGGCTGGGGCTTCGGCCTTGGCTTTGCGGTGCTGCGCGATGCGGCCGCCAGCGGTACGCCGCAGAGCGCAGGCACATGGCGTTGGGGCGGCGCCTACGGGCACAGCTGGTTTGTCGATCCTGCGCGCGGGCTCAGCGTGGTGGCGCTGACCAACACCTTGTACGAAGGCATGGATGGCGCCTTCGTCGATGAGCTGCGTGATGCGGTCTACGCCGATCTGGAGGCCGCCCGGTGAGCGGCCATGCCATCGATGCGGCTGGCCCGGCCGGTGAAGCCACGCGCCTGCCGTGGGCGGGGCTGCTGGCGCTGGCCGGCGGCGGTTTCATCACCCTGCTGACCGAGACCCTGCCGGCGGGCGTCCTGCGGCCGATGGGCGAAGGCCTGGGCGTGAGCGATGCGGCGGTGGGCCAGCTCGTCAGCGTGTACGCACTGGGCTCGGTGATGGCCGCATTGCCGATGACTGCGTTGACCCAGCGCCTGCCGCGACGCGCCTTGTTGCTGGCCGCCATTGCCGGCTTCGTGGTGGTCAATACGCTGACCGCAGTGAGCAGCAGCTATCCACTGATCCTGGCCGCACGTTTCCTGGCCGGGGTGAGTGGTGGCCTGTTGTGGTCGCTGGTGGCCGGCTATGCGGCGCGCATGGTGGTGCCCTCGCTGCAGGGCCGGGCAATTGCGGTGGCGATGGTCGGATCGCCGTTGGCGCTGTCGCTGGGCGTACCGGCGGGCACGTTGCTGGGGCAGCAGCTCGGCTGGCGCTGGGCATTCGCCCTGATGAGCGTGCTGGCCGTGGTGCTGCTTGCCTACGCACGCTGGGCTCTGCCCGCGCTGCCGGCGGCGGCAGCCGGCCGGCGCACCTCGCTGGCGACGGTGTGGCGCATGCCCGGCGTGCGCAGCGCGCTGGCGGTAATGGTGCTGTACGTGCTGGCGCACAACGTGCTCTACACCTACATCGAACCGCTGGCGGTGGAGGCGGGGGCCGGCCCGTGGCTGGACCGCCTGCTGCTGGCCTTCGGGCTGGCGGCCATTGCCGGTATCGGTATCGCTGGCTGGGGTGTGGATCGCCACCTGCGCACGCTGGTGTGGGCGGCCGTGATCGGCTTCATCGTGCCGGTGCTCGCGCTGCTGCTGTGGCCGGGCGACGCGATCGCGCTGCTGCTGGCGACGATCCTGTGGGGCGTTGCCTTTGGCGCGGTACCTACGTTGTTCCAGACCGCATTGGCGCGGCGTGCCGGTGCCGCCGCAGATCTGGCGCAGTCGATGCTGGTGACCGGCTGGAACCTGGCCATTGCTGCCGGTGGCGTTGCAGGGGGTGTGCTGCTGCAGGCGGGCGGCCCGAACCAGTTGGGATGGCTGCCGTTGCTGCTGCTGTCGGTGAGCGTGGCGTGGTTGCTGGCACGGCCGAAGGCCTGGGCGTAGGCGGCGAGTCAGTGATGGCGCGGTGCCGGCCAGCGGCCGGCACTACCGTGGTCCCCGCCATCCACGCATGGCGTGGATCTACCGAGCGCAGCGCCTCCTGCGCGACCCATCCACCCGGCCCCAACTGATGGATTCACCGGGCGCGACCACGAGGGGCTCCGCCGTTCGCCGCCTTACTCCACGCCCTCACGCTCGATCGGCACGCTGCGCGGATTCTGCATGTGCTCCCGCGCTGCGCCATAGCGTTGCTGCCGCTTGTGGTGGAACACCACGAACTCGTCCCGTGGCAGCGGCCGCGAGAACAGCCAGCCCTGCGCGAACTCGACCTTGCGCGCATGCAGATATGCCAACTGCGCCTCGGTCTCCACGCCCTCGGCCACCACCCACAGGCCCAGCTCCTTGGCCATGTCGATGATGTGCGGCGTCACCGGGCTCGTCGCGCTCTCGGTGTCGATCGCATCGATGAACGACTTGTCGATCTTCAGCGCGTCCAGCGGCAGCTGCTCCAGGTACTGCAGGCTGGAGAAGCCGACTCCGAAATCATCGATGGCCACGCTGTGGCCGGCGCGACGTGCCTGCGCCAGCATCGTGCGGGCGCGGTCCAGATCGAGGAAGCCGCGCTCGGTGGCTTCCATCCAGATCTGCTGCGGCAGGATGCCGCTGCCGGTCATGTGCTTGGAGATCATCTTCAGCGCACGGCCGCTGCTGATGTCTTCGGCGGCCAGGTTGATCGCGATGTGTGCGCTGCGGTCGGCGACCAGCAGATCGCGCATGTCGCGCACGACGTTCTCAATCACCAGATCGGTGATCGCGCCGATCATGCCGGCCTCTTCGGCCAGCGGAATGAACAGGTCCGGCCGTACCTGCGTGCCATCCGGGCGCTGCCAGCGCACCAGGGCCTCGGCGCCGACGCAGATGCCGGTATCCAGCTCGATGATCGGCTGGTAGTGCAGGTACAGCTCGCGGCGGCGGATCGCCGTGGCCAGTTCGCCGCGCAGGGACAGGCGGCGACGCGACAGCCACACCACCAGGCCGGCACCGGCAGCGGCCAGCAGAACACCGATCGGCACGAACAGCCACGCCTGCTGGCGGAAGGTTGCAGCCAGCGCGGTACGCGGCGTGGTTGCGATCGCCAGCCACTCTTCATTGCGGGCGGTGGCGTACAGGGTGTTGTGGTCCAGGCCTTCCTCGGGCGCACGCAGCAGGGTCTCCAGCAACGCGGGATCCATGCCGCTCTGCCTGGCCAGGAGGCGGCCATCCGGGCTGGCCAGGGCAAGGCGCACGTTCGGGTCGGCGATGACATCGACAAACCGGCGCGGATCGACCAGGACGTCGTAGTTGCCATACAGGATCGACAGCACCTGGCGCCGTCCGCTTGCCTCGGGGCGCACATCCACGGCAATGCCGGCGCCATCACTGGTGACGTGGTCGGCCTTCGGCTGGTTCACGTCGGACAGGAACGGCCCCCACGACGTGCAGCGCAGCTTGCCACCCTCGAAGTAGCCCATCTGGTCAACCGACGGCGAGGTCATCACCAGCGTCTGCATGCGCCGGATATGGTCCGGCCCGCAGGCGTCCTGGGCGCCGGCCTCGGCCGACTGCAGCGCCGCCAGTGCTTCCCGGTAGGACTGGTCGGCGCGGCGCAGGGTACGACCGGCGATATCGCGCAGGCGCTGCTGCTCGACACTGACGGCCCGGTCCCAGGTGGCATAGGCCATCACCGCGATCGGCACGGCCGCGGCCAGAATCGCCAGCGCGGTGCCACCGATGATCACGCGCAGCCGGCTCATGGCCGGGGCTCCAGCGGGGTGGGCAGGGCAGGGCACATGGGCGGGCCGATCCTTGGGCAGGAACGGCTATCTGAGCATGGCGCAGGGCCGGGCGGAATGGGATCAATCCGGTATTCGGTCACATTGTGATGAAAGCGGCCAAGTTTGACGTGATTGACCCGTCCGATGCTGGCGCTCCGGGCGCTGGAGGACTACCGTCGAACGCTTCGCCGCCCTCTTGCCCGCGCCCATGACCGAGCCCGCAACGCCCCCCGAGCACCTGCGCCGCAGCCTTTCCAACCGCCACCTGCAACTGATCGCCATCGGCGGTGCCATCGGCACCGGCCTGTTCATGGGCTCGGGCAAGACCATCAGCCTGGCCGGACCCTCCATCGTCTTCGTCTACCTGATCATCGGCGCGATGCTGTTCTTCGTGATGCGCGCGATGGGCGAGCTGCTGCTGTCGAATCTGCAGTACAAGTCCTTCATCGATTTCTCCACGGATCTGCTCGGCCCATGGGCCGGGTTCTTCTGTGGATGGACATACTGGTTCTGCTGGATCGTGACCGCCATCGCCGATGTGATCGCCATTGCCGCCTATGCGCAGTTCTGGTTCCCCGGGCTGGATGCGTGGATACCGGCGCTGGCCTGCGTGCTGCTGTTGCTGGCACTGAACCTGGTGACCGTGAAGCTGTTCGGCGAGATGGAGTTCTGGTTTGCGCTGATCAAGATCGTGGCGATCTGTGCGCTGATCATCACCGGCGCCGGGCTGGTGGCCTGGGGCTTCACCTCGCCCAGTGGCCACACCGCGTCGCTGTCGAACCTGTGGAATGACGGCGGCCTGTTCCCGATGGGCCTGGTCGGCTTCTTCGCCGGTTTCCAGATTGCGGTGTTCGCCTTCGTCGGCATCGAGCTGGTCGGCACCACCGCCGCCGAGACCGCCGACCCCGAGCGCAACCTGCCCAAGGCGATCAACTCGATTCCGGTACGCATCATCATCTTCTACGTGCTGGCGCTGATTGCGATCATGGCCGTCACCCCGTGGCGCCAGGTGGTGCCGGACAAGAGCCCGTTCGTGCAGCTGTTCGTGCTGGCCGGCATTCCTGCCGCCGCCAGCCTGATCAACTTCGTGGTGCTGACTTCGGCCACGTCCTCGGCCAACAGCGGCATCTTCTCCACCAGTCGCATGCTGTACGGCCTTGCCGAGGAAGGCCACGCACCGCGGGGGCTGTCGAAGTTGTCGCGCGCTGCCGTGCCTGCCCGTGGCCTGCTGTTCTCGTGCCTGTGCCTGCTGGGTGGCACGCTGCTGATCTACCTGATTCCGAACCTGGTGACTGCTTTCACCCTGGTGACGACGCTGGCGACGGTGCTGTTCATCTTCGTGTGGTCGCTGATCCTGGTGGCCTACATGGCCTATCGCCGCCGCTACCCGGAACGCCACGCTGCGTCGATCTTCAAGATGCCCGGCGGCGTCGCCATGTGCTGGGCCTGCCTGGTGTTCTTCGCCGCGGTGCTGGTGCTGCTGAGCCTGCAGGCTGACACCCGCCAGGCGCTGATCGCCAGCCCGGTGTGGTTCGTGCTGCTGGGCGTGGGGTACCGGGTGCGTCTCAGAACGGTGAAATGACCGGGAATGCGGGGTTTCGGCAACGCCGGAAATCGAGAACGTCGGAAATCGGTAGAGTCGACTGTTAGTCGACTGCTCTTCCATGGGCTTTCGGAAAACCCCGCGCTGCGCGCGATAGTCGACTGACAGTCGACTCTACCGCTGCGGGCGCCGGCGCAAGTGCAGGGTGCAGCCCTGCCGACCCCCATTCACCCAACATTCGCGGGCGCGGCCGGATGATCCGGCCGCCATGTCCCGTCGCCCTCTCCTGCTTGTGCTGTTGCTGCTGCCCAGCCTGTGGCCCGGGCTGGCCGCCGCACGCACCGTCTACCGCTGTGTGCAGGGCAACACCGTCAGCCTGGCCACCGCGCCGGAACCGGGTTCGCGCTGTAGCCCGAAGGAAATCGACGACAACGCCATCCAGACCCCGAACCTGTGGGGCAACATGGGCGTGTTCAGCGGCGTACTGTACGAGCGCGAGCAGGATGGCGTGCTGGTCTACTCCACCCGCAACCTGCCCGGCTCGCGGGTATTCCTGAAGTTCACCGTGGCCACACCGCCGGGCGAGCCTGCCCACGAAGGCCTGGGCAAGGTGGGCAAGCCGCAGCTGGCGCAGCACGCCAGGCAGTTCAAGGCCGCGGCCAAGGCCACGGGCGTCGACGATGCCTGGCTGCGCGCAATCGCCCATGCCGAAAGCAATTTCGATCCGCTGGCGGTGTCCAGCAAGGGCGCACAGGGCGTGATGCAGTTGATGCCGGAGACCGCACAGGAATATGGCGTGCGCGATCCGTTTTCGCCGCAGCAGTCGATCGAGGGCGGCGCGCGGTACATGCGCGCGCTGCTGCGCCGTTACAACGGCGATCGCCCGTTGGCGGCGGCTGCCTACAACGCGGGCATCGGTGCAGTCACCCGCTACAAGGGCGTGCCGCCCTACGCCGAAACCCTGGCCTATGTGGACAAGGTGATGGCGCTGTACGCGCGCTACCGCGAAGCGATGGGCATCCGCACCGAAGTGCCAGCCCGCTAGGCGGGAGGTGTAGTGCCGAGCCCACGCTCGGCTCCACAGGAAATCGGCTCAGCGCGAGGTGGACGTGCTGACCAGGTTGTAGCGCTCGATGCGGCCGACGCGTGCCACCTCGGCCTGCACGTCGGCACGCTGCTTCAGCACACGCCAGGCGGCATCGATCTTCACGTCGCCGGGCAGCGACGGATAGGTGCGCATGTCCTGCAGGGAGGCCAGTGCCTCGCCGCGCTCAACCGGTGAGCGCAGCTGTTCGATCAGCACCGCAGCGGCCGCGTCCAGATTGCCTTCCTCCAGCAGCATCTCGCGCTGGAACAGGCGCGCGTCATCGCCCTGGGCCAGGATGGCTGCGCGCGCGGCCTGTTCGGTCTTGGCATCGCCACGTTCACGGGCGGCAACGAACTGCAGCAGTGCCTGGGCCGCCTTGCCGTAACCGGCCAGGCCCGGCATGTCATTCACCGCGACAGCAGCGTCCTGAATGCGGCCCAGCGAACTGAGCAAGAACCCGACGTTGAACTGGTGCTCGGCACCATCCGGGCCCAGCGCACCGATGCGTGCGGCCAGCCTGGCTGTGGACAGCGCATCATCGTTACGGCCCAACCGGCGCAGCGCCATAAGCCGGCTGTTGAGCAGCCACGCCACCCATTCGGCTTCCGTCGCCGAGGGCGACTCACCTTCGGCCGCCGCACCGGCCATGCCATCGGTCAGCGCAAGCACTTCCTCGTTGCGGTCCAGCATCAGCAGCGTGCTGCTGAACTCGGCCATGCGTGCGTCCAGCGCCCGGTCGAGCAGGCCGGAAACTCGCAGTTCGTCGAGGTGCTTCTGTGCAGCCTGCACTGGGTCGAAGCGGGCATCGTCGCGGTCGACATAGCGATCAAACCGCTTGTCACTGCGCAGGCGGATGATCTCGGCGGGGCCGGTGATGCGCGCCAACGTGGCCGGGATGTCGTCGCCCCGGCCATTGTCGGCCTGCAGTGTTGCCAGTGCCAGCCACAGTCCGGTGGGTTCCAGGCCGCCGCTCTTCCAGCCGTTGTCGAACAGCGCCTGCAGCAGTTCCATGCGCTGCTGGGGCTGGTCCCGCAGGCGGAACTGCAGGTAGTTGATCGCGTGGTGGTCCACCGGCAACGGCGCGTCGGCATGCTTCAGCGCCTGCACCAGGTGCTTCGTGGCAGGTGCCGGTTGGTTCTCGGACAGTTCCACCGAGACCAGGGTCAGCAGGATCTGCGCGTCGTCCGGCAGTGCTTCCTGTGCGCGCTGCAGGTAGCGGCGGGCCTGGTCCGGCTTCTTCTGCACCATCGCGGTCCAGCCGGCCACCTGCGCGGCGCGGCCGCGATGTTCGGCATCGAAGTCATCCAGCATCGGATCTTCCATCAGCCGTTCCATCGCGATCAGCGCGCCCAGCGTGTTGCCACTGCGTGACTGCTGGATGGCCTCATCCCAGCGCGTGGCATAGGCCATGTGCATCACATCGGCGGTGATTGACGGCTTCTGCGGCGCCACCGTGATCGAAGCGGTGGCGGATGTGCTGGCCAATGCGGCGGCCAGCAGGGCAGCAAGGGGGAGGATGCGGGGCATGGAGGATCTCCATCCGTGGGAACCGCATTGAACCTGCTGGGGCTGGTGAGAACAAGCGTGGCGCATGGAACTTTGGTATCCGGCAGTACGATTGGCCTTGGCGCATGCGGTGCCCAGCGTCTATTGTCGGTGCCTCTTCAGGCAGCAGGCAGGCAGCGCAGCGCGATGGCACGGTGGCAATGGATGGCGGCAGGCGTAGCGTTGGCGACGGTAGTGGCATTGGCTGCGACCTGGTGGGAGACACCGCTGCACACGTTGGCTGAACCGGCGGGCCCGGCTCCAACGCCACTGGCGTGGACCGCACAGATCGAGCCGCTGGCCGGCGATGGCCACCCCGGTGACCGCGACGGCGCGTCCGGGCAGGCACGCTTCGCCGATCCCTATGCGTTGCTGCGCAGTGCCGATGGCAGTGTCTATTTCACTGATGCCGGTGATAACAACCGGATCCGTCGCCGCCTGCCCGATGGCCGCGTCGAAACGGTGGCCGGGCAGGGCGAGGGGCGCGTTGATGGCCCGGCACTGCAGGCCAGTTTCAATACGCCTTCGGGCATTGCCGCCGACGCGCAGGGCAACCTGTATGTGGCCGACACCGGCAACCATGCGATCCGCCGTATCGGCACCGATGGCCAGGTGACCACGCTGGCCGGTGGCGAACAGGGCCACGTTGATGGACCTGCCGCGCAGGCGCGCTTCGATGCGCCGATGGGCATCGCAGTGGATGCGCAGGGCCAGGTCTACGTGGCCGATACCTTCAATGACCGCATCCGGGTGATCGGTACCGATGGCAACGTGCGCACACTGGCCGGTGGCGATCGGCCGGGCCTGGCCGATGGCACGGGCGCCGCTGCGCGCTTCGATACGCCGGTGGCACTGGCCTTCGACGCGCAGGGCGCGTTGCTGGTGGCCGACCTGTTCAACAACGCGGTGCGCCGCGTCGGTGCCGATGGCACGGTAAGCACCGTGGTGGGTGGTGGTGGCGTGATCAATGGGCCGCTGTCGTTGGCCACCACCCACGATGGCGTGCTGTACGTGGGCGACATGGATGGCCGCATCGTGCAGGTGACGCCGCAGGGCCATCAGATCGCGCTGGTCGGCAACGGTCGACTGCCACGCCTGGCCCGCCCCAGTGGCCTGGCGATGGACGCCGACGGCAGCGTGCTGGTGGCCGACGCGACGGCCTATCGCCTGCACCGCCTGCGCCCGCTACCGGTGGGGGAACTGCCCGCACCGGCGCTGGTCGGCCCGGCCGCCGATGCCGCGCTGCCCGATACCGGCGGCCGTTGGCCGCTGGCGCCGCAGCAGGGCTGGCACGAAGTCGTCGGCACGCTCGGCGAAGTGCGCGGCAACTTCAAGGGCGAGAGTCGCCATCACCTGCACGGGGGCTTCGACGTGCGCGGTGATGTGGGCCAGACCGTGCTGGCGATTGCCGATGGCAAGATCAGCAGCCCGATGGCGGCCTGGAGCTTGGGCGAGCAGGCTGAGGGCCTGGCCGTGGATCGCCTCAAGTACATCCACATGCGGGTGGGCCGCACCCCACGCAATGAACCGTTCGATGCGCGCTGGCAGGCGCTGTACGACGAGCAGGGCAAGCTGGAGCGGATGCGCGTGCGGCGCGGCATGCGCATTCACGTCGGCGATCGCCTGGGTAGCATCAACAACCAGGCGCATGTGCACCTGGCGGTCGGCACCGGTGGTTTCGAGACCAACGCCGTGGCACTGGGCTTCCAGAACTACGCCGACCACTTCGCACCGCGCATCACCGATGTGGCGTTGCTGGACGACAACGACCAGCCGATGGCCGCAGGCAGCGATGGCGTGGTGATGGTGGCGCGCCAGGGACGCGGTGTGCAGATCGTGGTCGAAGCCTGGGACCAGGTCGACAACAACCTGCCGCGGCGGCGCCTGGGCATGTACCAGGTGGGTTACCAGATTCTCGATGCGGGCGGCCAACCGCTGCAGGGCTACGAGCAGCCACGCTGGAACATCGTGTTCAACCGCATGCCGCCGCAGCGGGAAGCGGTGCGCGTGGCCTACGCACCGGACAGCGGCATCACCGTGCATGGCAGCGCGGTGACCCGCTTCCGCTACCTGGCCACCAACACCGTGCGCGATGGCCTGATGGAAACCGGGCGCTGGCAGCCGGCGGCGCTGCCGCCGGGCGAGTACATCGTGCGCGCCAGCGTGCGCGACTACAGCGGCAATGAAGGCATCGGCCCGCGCGAGATCAGGGTACGGCTGCTGCCGTAGCCGCAGCCGCAGCCGGCGCGCCGCAGCGTTCGCGCTCGGCGTCCATGTCTTCCAGCGGCCGCACTTCGATGCTGCCGAAGCGTGCCCAAGGGAAGTCGCGGGCGATGCGCATGGCTTCGTCGCGGTCGCGGGCGACGATCAGGTTGAAGCCGGCCAGCAGTTCGCGGGTTTCGGCGAAGGGGCCATCCAGTACGCGGCTGTGGCCATCACGCACGCGCAGGGTCTGCGCGGTGTCGACCGGCTGCAGCTTCTGCGCGGCCAGCAGCGTGCCTTCGGCCTGCAGCTTGTCGGCGTGGGCCAGGCAGTCGCGCATCAGCGCGTTGAATTCTTCGATGGGCAGGGCCTGCAGCAGGGCAGGCTCGATGTAGATCAGGAGCAGGTACTGCTGCATGGCGCGGTCCTGGCGGGGGCGGGGTGCCCATGATGGCGCAGGTCTGCGCGTGGGCATGTTGCAGCGCGGGAGGCGCGCCTTCGGCGAGGGTCGGCGAACGGCGGAGCCCCTCCGTGATGGGTGGGTTGGTCGCTGAAAGCTGGCTTCCTGCGGGTGGGCCGGGCGGGGGGAATTGGCGGGGACGCCGTGAATCCATCCCTGGAGGCTTAGCCGCGCCATCCCTGGCGCGGATACCCCGCCAACCCCACCCGCCCGGCCCCAGACAGATTCCGGTTGCCGATCCACCACGGGAAATCACAAGCAAGAGCAAAAGCGGGTCGCTTCGCTCGCAAAGCCGAGGCCGCCAGCCAACCGCCGTTGCTGTTGCCTTTGCTTCTGCCTTTTCTCTTGATCTTCCCGTGGTGTGCGACGGTGACAGGAAACTGTCAAAGGCCGGGTGGGTAGGCGGGGCGGGGGTGTCCGCGGCATGGGCCCGAGGCATGCCTCGGGCGGGTTGGGCACGATGCCCAACCCCGGTCTTGCCGTGTGCGCAGGACAGCGCACACGAGCAAGCCGCGGTCAAGCCCCCAGGGACGGGTTTACGGCGTCCCCCGACCCGTCTACCCACCCGACAAAGCCCATGAACCCAGCTTTCAGCGACCCACCCAACCCACCACGGAGGGGCGCCGCCGTTCGCCGACTCCCGCCGAAGGCGCGCCTTCCACGGAAGAAAAAATTTCCAACAGACGTGTCGATTCCCAGCCCCCTGGTTCGTTGTACCCAGTGAAGGGCACGCATCACGCGTCCCCACGGGAGACTGCAATGAAAGTGATGGTGATCGTGAAGGCCAACGCCGACTCCGAAGCCGGCCGCATGCCCAGCGAACAGGAACTGTCCGAAATGGGCGCCTTCAACGAACAACTGGTGGCCTCCGGCATCATGCTGGCCGGTGAAGGCCTGCACGCCACCCAGCGCGGCCGTCGCATTCATTTCGGCGGCGGGGTACCCAAGGTCGAGGCCGGTCCATTCGGTCCTGCCAGCGAACAGATCGCCGGCTTCTGGTTGTGGGAGGTGCGGTCGCTGGACGAGGCCGTTGAATGGGCCAGCCGTGCGCCGTTCGGCGAGGGCGGCACGCTGGAACTGCGCCCGCTGATCACCGCCGAAGACTTCGGTGAAGCCTTCACCCCCGACTTACAGCAGCAGGAACAGCGTCTGCGTGCACAGCTGGAAGGTTGACCCGATTCATCTCCCTGCCGGGCAGGACCCGGCACTACTGCCCTGAACCGCACAACGGAGTATTGCCATGAAACTGATTCCCTTCCTCGGCTTCAGCGGCCAGGCCCATGAGGCGATGGCGTTCTACGCCAAGGCACTCGGTGGCCAGGTCACGTCGGAAATGAAATACCGCGACATGCCGCCCTCCGATGGCTCGCCAGGTTGCAACGAGATGCCGCCGGAAACCCTCGACCACGTTGCGCACAGCCAGCTGGAAATCGGCAGCGCCATCGTGATGGCGGCCGACGGTCCCGGCGGTGGCGAGGGCGGCTCGACCACCATCAATGTCGATGTCGACAGCATCGAGGAGGCCGAGCGCGTGTTCGCGGCGCTCGCCGAAGGTGGCCAGGTGCAGATGCCGATCGCCGAAACGTTCTGGGCGCACCGCTGGGGCATGCTGATTGATCGCTACGGCAAGCCGTGGATGGTCAATTGCATGAAGCAGCCCTGATCCCTCCCGCTTTCCTCTTCATCCACAAGGAGCGTTACCAATGAGTGCACCACAACCGCAGATGATCTTCGTCAACCTGCCTGTGCAGGATCTGGAGAAGTCGAAGGCGTTCTTCACCGCGCTGGGGTACAGCTTCAATCCAACCTATACCAATGACGATGCGGCTGGCATGGTCATCAGCGAGAGCATCTACGTGATGCTGCTGACCCAACCTTTTTTCCAGCAGTTCACCAACAAGCCGATTGCCGATGCGCACACCCACACGGAAGTGATCAACGCACTCTCGGCACCCAGTCGCAAGGCCGTTGACGAGCTGTTGGACAAGGCACTGGCCGCCGGCGCCAGCGAACCGCAGCCGGCGCGCGACCTGGGCTTCATGTACCAGCGCGGCTTCCAGGACCTGGATGGCCATCTCTGGGAAATCGCACACATGGACGGCGAGCCGGGCTGACGGCCGCCGCAAGGGAGAACCCACATGGCTTACGTGGATGCTTACGTGCTGCCGTGCCCACAGGACAAGGTGGCGGCCTACCGCCGCCTTGCCCGCAAGGCCGGCGCGGTGTGGAAGGACCATGGCGCGCTGCAGTACATGGAATGCGTGGCTGACGATGTGGAACCGGGCAAGAGCACCTCGTTCCCGCGTGCGGTCAAGGCGAAACCGGGCGAGACGGTGATCGTCGCCTTCGTGGTGTTCCGCTCGCGCGCGGCACGCGACCGCATCAACGCCAGGGTGATGGCCGACCCGCGGCTGGCGTCGCTGGGCCCGAAGGACATGCCGTTCGATACCAAGCGCATGTTCTGGGGCGGCTTCAAGCCGATCGTCGAAGCGTGAGCCATGGCGCTTGTGCGGGCCGGGCGTGCGTGTTGTGATCGGCGCATGCTCGATCCCGCACTGACGCAGCGTCTGGAAGCCCTCTGGCGGATGGAGTCGCCAGTGTTGATCGCGCGCCTGGCGCGGCTGCTCGGCGGTGATGTCGGCCGTGCCGAGGAGCTGGCCCAGGACACCTGGCTGGCCGCGCTGGAGCGCTGGCCGGAACAGGGCATCCCGGACAACCCCGGAGCCTGGCTGATGACCACCGCGCGCAACCGCGCCATCGATGTGCTGCGCCAGCACCAGCGCGTGGCGCAGCAGCATGCGCAATGGGGTGAGGAACTGCATCCGGCACCCCTGCCAGCGCCGGATGACAGCCAGGCGCTGGAAGATGACCTGGGGGACGACCTGCTGCGCCTGATGTTCGTGGCCTGCCACCCCGTGTTGCCGGCCGATGCGCGGGTGGCACTGACCCTGCGCCTGCTCGGTGGCCTGACCACGACCGAGATCGCCCGCGCCTTCCTGCAGCCCGAGCCGACCATCGCCCAACGCATCGTGCGCGCCAAACGCACCCTGGCGCAGAAGCAGGTGCCCTATGAAGTGCCGCGCGCGGAGGCGATGCCCGAGCGGCTGGCTTCAGTGCTGGAGGCGATCTACCTGGTCTTCAACGAAGGCTATGCGGCCAGTGCCGGTGACGACTGGATGCGTCCGGCGCTGTGCGACGAGGCACTGCGACTCGCGCGCATTCTGGCGCACCGGCTGCCGGTGCCGCCGGTGCTGGGCCTGCTGGCGCTGATGGAGCTGCAGGCCTCGCGTGCCGCAGCACGGACCGATGCGCAGGGCGTGCCGGTGCTGCTGGACCAACAGAACCGCGCGCGCTGGGACTGGCTGCAGATTGAACGCGGGCAGCAGGTGCTGGCGCGCGCGCTGGCCGCCGGTGGAGGTGACGATCCCTATGTGCTGCAGGCGCGCATCGCAGCGTGCCATGCGGCGGCGCGGCGTCCTGAAGATACCGACTGGCCGCGCATCGCCGCGCTCTATGCACAGCTGCTGCAGGTGCAACCTTCGCCGGTGGTGGCATTGAACCGGGTGGTGGCGGTACTGCGCAGCGAGGGCGCGTTCGCTGCATGGGTACAACTGCAGCCGCTGCTGGTTGATGCGCGCCTGCGCGACTACGCGCCGCTGCAGGTGGTTCGTGGCGAGCTGTTGCAGGCACTGGGGCGTGAGCAGGATGCGCGTGACGCTTTTGGCGAGGCAGCTCGGCTCAGCCAGAACCGGGCCGAGCGCGGATTGCTGCGGCAACGGGCGGGCCTGCCCCGCACAGACTGAGCCGACAAGGACAGCACTTGTCGCCGCGCGCCTGAGCGGCTATGTTTCGCGCCCAGCGGACGCATCAGCGTCCGCATTCCGTGCGTATTGACCGAGGAGCGGTTGGATGTATTCAAGGACGAAGAGCGCATCGCGCGCTTTTGCGCGCCTGCTTGCCTGTGCCCTGTGCCTGGCCGTGTGGCCGATGGCCACGCAGGCGGCAGACAAATCACAGCAGGCCTATTGGGCAGGCTTCGCCTATACCGCTGACGCCGCCGCCGTGCAGGCGACCACGCCACATGCGCATGCGGTGCTGGAACAGCGCGGCCTGATTCCGTTGAACCAGGCGCTGGCACAGTCGCTCAAGCGCCGCGCCCCGGCCCACCTGCAGCTGATCGACCAGCCGGTGGCGATGCTCGACGGCACCACCAGCGCGACCGTGCTGGCCGCGGCACTGGACCGCGAACTGGTCTCGGTCGAGCCGATCGGTGACCAGTACAAGGTGCTGGTGGAAGTGGCGCTGCAGGCGCTGTTCTTCGACTTCCGCGAGCGCCAGGTGATCGCGTCCTATCCGCTGACCCTGCAGCGCATCGACGTGCAGGATTACCGGCCGGACAACGACGATATCGACGCGATCGTTGCCGATCTCCTGTACGGCAGTGCCGATACCAGCCTGTCGCAGGTGCTGGCCGCCAGCCTCGCCCAGGCCAAGCTGCCCGATGCCGCCGTGCGTCGCCTGCAGGTCGGTGGCGTAACCCTGTCCGACGCGGTCCGCGCCAAGCTGCCCGACCCGAAGTGGGACGCCCCGCTGCGCGCCACGCTGGCCCACGAACTGTCCAAGACGCTGTCATCCAATACCGGCGTCGGCCTGCTGCCGCCGGCCTCGGGCCAGGCGATCGGTGGTGCGATGGCGGCGCGCTTTGCCGACGGCAAGGTCTACCAGCTGAAGATTCCCGAGCCGGACTACGTCATCAACCTGCAGGTGGATGCGTTGAAGAACGGCGTGATCGAAGAAACCCCGGCGATGAAGACGATGCTGTTCGGCGCCTTCTTCACCGCCAAGGTGACCGAGCCGTTCTCGGGGAAGGTCTATTTCGAACAGCCGCTGCGCAAGGGGGCCACCAAGGTGGTGCCGGTCACGCAGTGGCAGGTCGACCAGTGGTCGGCCAGCTACGAAACCCTGCTGGCCGGGCTCGATGCCTTCGCCGGCGCCGCCGCCAAGCGTGCCGATTCGCGCGCCTGGCTGGACGAACAGAAGCCGGGCGGCCGCCCGTTGCAGCAGCAGACCCAAGCCCTTCAGGAGTTGATCAAGTCATGTCGTTGATGCGTACCATCCTGCTCTTCCTCATCGCGCTGGTGGTGGCCTCGCCGGTCGCTGCGCAGACCGCCAGCTCGCGCGGTACCGGTTCGGCCAGCTACGGCCTGCGCCTGAGTGCCGACACCCGTGCCCAGGCCCTGAACAAGGCCAAGGTCAATGCCCTGGAGGCGTACATCGCTGAAACCGGTGCGGCCAAGCTGCGCCTGTTCGAAGCGCGCCGCGCCGAGTTCATCGGCGAGATCGATCGCTACGTGCTCAGCGCCGTGCAGCTGTCGGACACCGAAGACAAGAAGGCCAAGACCTACACCGTCACCGTCCGCGCCGAGATCAACACCACCCTGCTGCAGACCAAGCTGGATGCGGGTTCGGCCGTGGCCGGTGCCACCGCCGCGCAGCGCTCGCTGCTGACCTTCCTGTTCATGGCGCGCTCGCAGGACACCGTGCAGTCGTTCCAGGACAAGGAATACCGCCGCGTCGACGCCAGCAGCAGCTACAGCGAGAACACCCGTGAGGGCGACAGCTTCCGCGGCAACTCGGTCAGCACCAACGGCAGCATCAACCAGAATGGTTCGATGTCGGTCACCAGCGGTGGCAGCACCACCGCACGCGCCGACAACATCACCTGGAAGGTGGCCAACGCCGCCGAAGTGAACACCGCGATGACCGGTGCCTTCAGCGCCGCCGGCTACGAAGTGGTCGAAGCCGAATACGTGGAGGGCGAGTCGCGCGGCCTGCTCAGCATCGAGCGCATCCGCAAGGACTTCAGCACCGGCAACGACCTGGCCCCGGCCACCTTGCGTGATACCGCCAACGGCATCCGTGCGGCCAACATTCCGTACATCGCCGTCGGCACCCTCGACATCGGCATGCGCGACCGCGATCCGGCCAGTGGCAACACCCGCGTGTTCGTCACGGTCACCGGCAAGGTGCTGGACGTGACCGGTCGCTTCCCGCGCACCGTGTCGTCGGTGGGCCCGGTGCAGTTCTCCGGCACCGGCCCGAATGAAACCGTGGCCCGTACCAACGCGCTGCAGCTGGCTGCCGAAAAGGCCGCCCAGCAGATGATCAACGAACTGAACGTCAAGGCGGTCCGCTGATCCGCCACCCCGGTGGGTGCCGAGCCCGCTCGGCATCACCCTGGATTACCGATTCCCACGTGCCGCTTCGCGGCCGTCTCTCCCAAAGGACACTCATATGATCCGCAATACTGCTCTTGTCGTGGCCATCGCTGCCGCCACCCTGTCGATGCCGGCCCACGCTGGCCTGGGCAAGCTGAAGGACCTGGCCGGTGCCGCCACCGGCACCTCCAGCAGCAGCGCTTCCAGCGCCGCCGCCCCGGACGAAGCCGCGCAGGAAGCGCTGGTGCGTCGTTTCGTCAGCTCGCAGTCGCACTCGCTGCAGGCCCAGACCTCGTTTGCCCGTGCCTTCGGCCTGGCCGAGCAGGTGCAGCTGCTGGAAGCCGAGCGCCAGGCGCTGTCGTCGGGTTCGGTAAGCGTCGATGCGATGAAGAAGTCGGTGTCGGTCAGCGAAGCGGCGCAGGCGGCGATCAACGAGCGCCAGGCCGCGCAGCCGGAACTGAACGCTGAATCCAAGCAGCACTACGCCGAAGGCCTGGTCTCGCTGCTGGCGTCGGCCGCCGAAGCACAGAAGCTCGGTGGCGAGGCCAGCAACTTCACCGCCGGCATGAAGAACCTGGGCGCGACCCAGCTGGCGACCGTCGGCCGCAAGCTGGCCGCCGGTGCATGGGTGGCCAAGGAATCGCCGGGCTTCATCCAGGGCCTGTACGGCTCGACCAAGTCGGCCGTGACCTTCGCCAGGAAGAGCAAGGTGAAGGTGCCGTCCAACGCCGATTCGATGCTCGACACGCTCTGATCCGAGGCGAATCTCCATGCGTATGACCTACCGTTTGATCGGCCTGGGCCTGGTTGCCGCGCTGCTTGCAGCCTGTGGCGAGCAGGACGCCCCGGCTGCCGCGCCCGCCAAGGAAAAGGCAACCAGTGCGCTGGCCAGCAATGCGCCAGTGGAAGCGGCGCCCCTGCGTGGCACGCCGGATTTCGGCGGCACCACCCAGGTCGCGCGCGAGGCCGACGGCATCGGCAGCACCCCGGAACTGGCGGTGCTGGCGGCGTTGCAGTCGGCGGTGGCGCAGGTCAACGGCGTACGCGTGGCCAGCCAGATGCAGGGCCTGCGTGCAGGCCTGCATGTGGATGTGGATGACGAACACGTCGGCGACATCCGCGCCGACGCGTTCACCCAGCAGATGATCGCCGGCTCGCAGGGCGCGGTGCTGGGCTATGAAATCCTGTCGCAGGACGAAGTGCGGCAGCTGGACGAGGAGACCATCGCCCGTGTGCGCGCCAGCGACGAAGGCTGGAGCTTCAAGGGCTCGGCGTCGGCCAGTGCGTCCGGCGAAGCCTCGGCCAAGAGCGGTTCGGCTTCGGCCAGTGTCAAGCAGAGCTACGACGAGAAGGTCAACGTCGATGCCAAGCGTGGCGCCAGCTCGTTCGATTCCGACGTGACCCACCGCAGCATGCGCAGCTACTGGAAGGTACGCGTACGTGCCCAGATCGCTCAGTACCGCGCACCGGACGAGCAGGGCAAGCCGAAGATCGTGGTCGCGCTGCCGCGTACCAAGGCCGGCAGCTATGCCGTGGGCGATGGCCGCGTGAGCGCCGATGAAGTGGCCGACGCGATCCGCGCACGCCTGTCCGACACGCTGACCCAGACCCAGCGCTTCATCGTGCTGGACCGTGAGTTCGGCGACGAACTGCAGGCCGAGATCGACCACATCAACAGCGGCAACGTACGTTTGCAGGACACTGCCCGTGTCGGCCAGCAGCTGGCGACCGACCTGATCCTGATCCCGACCATCGAACGCTTCGAGTACCCGCGCAGCGTGCGCAACCTGCGCATGTCCGACCGCCAGGTGACCTCGTACTCCGGTGGTGGCCGCATCACCCTGCGCCTGGTCAACGCCACCACCGGCCAGGTGGTGATGTCCGACAGCTTCGACCACCAGCTGGCCTCGACCGGCCCCAGCACCCTGCCGCGCGTGGTCAACGGCCGCAACATGGCCGCGGCGATGATGGAATCGCTGTCGGGCCAGATCGGCACCAGCATCGTCACCACGCTGTTCCCGGTATCGGTGGTCTCGGTGGACGGTGACCAGGTGGTGCTGAGCCAGGGCGGTGACACCGTGCAGGCCGGCCAGCGCTGGCAGGCCGTGCGCCTGGGCGAAGAACTGAAGGACCCGCAGACCGGCCGCTCGCTGGGCCGCAGCGAACACCCGTGCTGCACCATCCGCATCGACCGCGTCGCTGCACAGACCTCATACGGCACCATCGAAGACGGCGTCGACGCGATGCGCGGCGGTTTCCGTCCGGGCCAGATCGAACTGCGCCAGAAGCTGGGCAGCAAGCCGGCGGCCGCCGCCGCAGGAGCGACTGCCTCGGCCGCTCCCGCAGCTGCCGCACGCCCGGCCGCCAAGCCGAAGCCCAAGCCCGCTGCCGCGCCGGCCGAAGATCCGAACTGGTAACAGGCTCAAGCAACACACCGATGGGGTCAGAGCCCTTTCCCGCCGGGAAAGGGATCTGACCCCTTCCTGTTTCAGTCCGTGTCGACCAAGGTCGACACCTACCAACAGCGGCGTGTCGATCAAGGTCGACACCCACCACAGCGGTGTGTCGACCAAGGTCGACTTCCACCAACAGCAGCGGGAACCTGTCGAAGGCGGGGTGGGTCCGGTTGCGGGGGCGTGAGCCGCATGGATGCGGCGACCGAGCTTACATGGATGTACTTGCAGCGTCCCCCGCAACCGGACCCACCCCGCCATCCCACGGAATGCCGCTGTTGCTTTGGCTTTGGCTTTGGCTGTTGCTGTTGCTGTTGCCCTGGCTTCGGCGGGTGCAGGGCGCAGCCCTGCCGAATCCCATTACACTCCAGAGAGATTTCCCTGCTGGAGAGAGCAATGAAGCGAGTAGCACTGGGCGTGCTGGCCCTGTCAGTGTCGAGCGCACTGATGGCCGCCACCCCGAAATTCGACGGCGCGCGGATCTCCGCCGACGTCAAGGAACTGGCCTCCGACGCCTACGAAGGCCGCTCGCCGGCCACCGCCGGCGAAGAGAAGACCATCGCCTTCCTCAGCAAGCAGTTCGCCGATGCCGGCCTGCAGCCGGGCGGTGACCTCAAGGATGGCAAGCGCCTGTGGACCCAGGCCGTTCCGCTGCGCAAGGGCGACATCGTCGGCGCACCGCAGCTGGCGCTGCACCAGGGCGGCAAGACCGTTGCGCTGGAGCAGGGCAAGCAGATCGCCGTGCGCGCCGCCATGAACGGCGCCAGCAACGTCGATATCAGCAAGGCGCCGCTGGTGTTCCTCGGCTACGGCGTGAAGGCCCCGGAGCGCAACTGGGACGACTTCAAGGGCGTGGACCTGAAGGGCAAGATCGCCGTCGTGCTGATCAACGACCCGGACTTCGAGACGGGCCAGGGTGATTTCGACGGCAAGGGCATGACCTACTACGGTCGTTGGACCTACAAGTACGAAGAAGGCGCCCGCCAGGGGGCGCTGGGCGTGCTGATCGTGCACGAGACCGCACCGGCGTCGTACGGCTGGGCCACCGTGGCCGGCTCCAACACCAACACCATGTTCGATGTGGTGCGCGACAACCCGGCGGAAAGCCACCCGCTGCTGGAAGGCTGGATCCAGCGCGACCTGGCCGTGGAGCTGTTCCGCTCGGCCGGGCAGGACTTCGAGGCGCTGAAGAAGAAGGCGCAGCAGCGCGACTTCACCCCGGTGCCGCTGACCGGCGTCAGCCTGGACGCGAAGTACGCGGTGAAGACCGAAGTGATCACCTCGCACAACGTGGCCGCACGCCTGGAAGGCAGCAGCCACCCGGACGAGACGATCATCTACAGCGCGCACTGGGACCACATCGGCGTGGGTGAGCCGGACGCGCGTGGCGACCGCATCTTCAACGGTGCGCTGGACAACGCCAGCGGTACCGCTTCGCTGATCGAGCTTGCCCGTGGCTTCGCCAAGCAGAAGCGCCCGCAGCGTTCGGTGCTGTTCCTGGCAGTCACCGCCGAGGAAAAGGGCCTGCTGGGTTCGGAGTACTACGCCACCCATCCGCTGTACCCGCTGGAAAAGACCGTGGCGGTGATCAACATGGATGGCATGGCGCCGTTCGGTCCGTCGCGCGATTTCGGCATCTACGGCGCCGCGCGCTTCGAGCTGCTGGACCAGCTGAAGGACGTGGCCAAGGGCTGGGATATCCGCTACACGCCGGACCCGAAGCCGGAAGCGGGCCTGTTCTTCCGCTCCGATCACTTCCCGTTCGCCAAGCGTGGCGTGCCGGCACTGTCGTGGTCGGCCGGCCAGGACTGGGTGGACGGTGGCGTGGCTGCGGGCAAGAAGGCCTCGGAAGACTACACCGCCAAGCGCTACCACCAGCAGGGCGACGAATGGCAGCCGGACTGGGTGTTCGCCGGTGCCGCCCGCGACCTGGAAGTGCTGTACACGCTGGGCAACCAGCTGGCCAACTCCCGTGCCTGGCCGAACTGGAGCAAGGACGAGTCGTTCCGCGCCGTACGCGACGCCAGCGCCGACCAGCGCAAATAAGAAGCACCGGTGGTGCCGGCCGCTGGCCGGCATTGCTGCGAGGCTTGCGGCGATGACGGGGTGCCGGCCAGCGGCCGGCACTGCCAGAGCCGCTTCCATCCCCGCTTTCCCGCCCTTCGTCGCAGCCCGCTTGCTTGCCCGGCGGGCCGCCCTATGCTCGGCTCACCCCCTTCCTCCAAGGCGCCGCCGTGTTCGCCAGCCTTTCTCTCCTGTTACGTCATCTGCTGGCCTGGGCTGCGGCGCTGTTCGTCGCAGGCATGGTCTGGAGCGGCATCTTCAGTGGCATGAACGATGGCCCGGGCTGGATTTTCGGCCTGCTGGCGATGTTCCTGATCATTTCCGCGCTGGGCAGTGCCATCACCCATATCCGCCGGGTCTGGCTGGTGGCCGGTCGCCTGGATGCCACCACCTTGTCCGGGCGCCAGCGCCGCCAGATCGAACTGCCGATGGACGCCGGCCACGCGTTCTCGGTAGTGGAAGCGGCGATCGCCGAACTTCCCCGCGTGGAGGATGTGGAAAGCTCGGCCGGCAGCCTGCAGGTGCGCGCCTATGTTCGCCGCGTGGATCTCTGGAATGGGCGTCAGCCCTCGCGCTGGAACCTGCCGGCGCGGCTGGCGATCAAGCGCAACAGCGTGCTGGCCACGGTCACGCCGGGGCAGGGCACCAGCACCGTCACCCTACTGTTTGAACCGGATGCGGGCTGGTGGGCCGACCTGCTGGCGCTGGACGAGGGCAGCAACTTCGAGAACGCCGAAGCGGTCACCCGTGCGATCAGCCGCCGCGTGGCCGACCAGCGTCGCGATGAGCAGGCCGCCGCCGAACAGACCCAGGTGGAAAAGGAACTGTCGGTGGCGCGCTTGAATCTGCTGCACGCGCAGGTGGAACCGCACTTCCTGTACAACACGCTGGCCAACGCGCAGGTGCTGACCCGCACCGACCCGGCGCGTGCCGAACAGATGCTCGGCCACCTGATCCAGTACCTGCGCAGCTCGTTGCCGCAGGTGGACGAATCGGTGTCCACGCTGGGCGTGGAGCTGGAGCGCACCCGCGCCTACCTGGAGATTCTGCGTATCCGCATGGGCGCGCGGCTGGCGGTGGAAGTGCAGGTACCCAACGAACTGCATGGCGTGCACCTGCCGGCGATGGCGTTGCAGACACTGGTGGAAAACGCGATCAAGCACGGCCTGGAACCCAAGCCCGGCGGTGGCACGATCTGGATCCTCGCGCGCGGTTTCGATGACCACGTGACCGTGACCGTCGCCGACGACGGGCTCGGCTTCGGGCAGGGCACCAGCGGTACCGGCATCGGCCTGAAGAACCTGCGCGAGCGCCTGCGCCTGACCTGCGGTGAGCAGGCCGGTGTGGCGATCGTGGCCAATTTCCCCAGCGGCGTGGCCGCGACCATGACCCTGCCGCAGTCGCACAAGGAGCGCAGCCATGCCGCTTGAGGCACTGATCGCTGAAGACGAAGAACTGCTGCGGCAGTCGCTGGTGGAGCAACTTCGCCGGCTGTGGCCGGACCTGAAGCTGGTGGCCGAGTGCGAGGACGGCGCCAGCGCGCTGGAGCAGCTGGCCGAGAAGCAGCCGGACATCGCTTTCCTCGATATCCGCATGCCCGGTATCAGCGGCATCGAGGTCGCGCGCTCGCTGTCCGAGCTGAGTCCGCGCACCCAGGTGGTGTTCGTTACTGCCTACGACCAGTACGCCATCGATGCATTCGAGCAGGGCGCGATGGATTACCTGCTCAAGCCGGTAAGCGACGAGCGCCTGCTTGCCACCCGCGAACGCATCCTGTCGCGGCTGCCATCGACGCGGCAGGACGATGCCGTGCTGGAGCGCCTGCTGCAGCGGTTGGGCCCATCGCAGGGCACTGCAGAGCGACCGCCGCTGGCCTGGATCACCGCCAGCAACGGCCGCGAGACGCAGCTGATCATGCTGGAGGAGGTGGCCTACTTCCGCGCCGACAACAAGTACACCACCGTGGTCACTGCCGCCGGCGAGAGCCTGCTGCGCACGCCGTTGCGCGAACTGCTGGAAGTGCTCGACCCGCAGCATTTCCGCCAGATCCACCGCTCGACCATCGTCAACATGAAGGCCGTGGCGGCGGTCAGCCGCGACGATACCGGGCGGGGCGTGCTGCGCCTGCGTGGCCGAACGGAAACGCTGGTGGTCAGCCAACCGTTCATGAGCCTGTTCCGCGGCATGTAGCCGCAGCCGCATCCCCCCTGCACCGAGGAATGAACATGTCCCGTCTGCTGATTGCGTGCGTTGCCGTGCTGGCACTGGCCGGCTGCGAAAAATCCCGCAACACCTCGATCACCCGCACCCATGCCAACGGCGTGGACACGCTGTACAGCAAGAGTACGGTGGTCGACGGCGAGGCGCGCTTTCAGTGCATTGCCAGCAGCAGTGGCCACTGCCATTACCTGGTGCTGGACCCAGCGTGCAGCACCGATGCCGCGTGCACCACGCCGCCGCTGCGTCGGTTTGCGGTTGCGGCAGGCAAGACCGAGGCCATGCGTGGCCTGCCCGACGGCTTCCGCCAGTGCGTCAGCCAGGACCCGATAGAACACTGCCACCGCGAGTGATCACGGTGGCAGTGTGGATCCCCCCGCTTCGCTGAAGGGTCAGTAGGCAGGCTGCAGCGTCAGCTCGTGATGGTGTTCGGTTTCGCCGACGTGGTTCAGGCGTCCGACCAGCTCCGAGTGCTGCTTCATCCGCCCGATCTCGGTCATGATGCGGATGTCCTCGTGGCGCAGTTCGCGCTTGGTGGTGACCGCCTGCTTGTAGTCCAGCACTTCCGGGTAGTGCTCGGCCAGGTCCAGTGCCTCGGCCACGTGCTCCACGCTGTCGGCCTTGGAACTGATGCGGGCGCGGCTGTTGAAGGCCTTCATCCAGCGCTCGAAGCCGGCCTGCTGATCGAACATGTTGGCCATGAACCAGATCACGAACAGGATCGAGACCCATGAGCCGAACACGATCACCACGCGGGTGAAGGTGATATGGAAGTCATCGCGCCACAGGTAGTTGGCGATCAGGCCCAGGATGAGCAGAGAGGCTGCCTGCCAGCCGATGATCGATGCGATCAGCCACTGGCACTTGGCCTGGGCCAGCACCGCCACTTCATCGCGGATCTGCTGCTCGCTGAGGTTGCGCCAGTGCGCCACCTGTTTGTCGAACGGGCTGCTGTAGAGCTCGTTGTCGCGAAGCAGAATTCCCAAACCCTTGAACAAGGCAATCATGGCTGGCTCCTTGTGGAACGTGCGTCGATCAGCATTGGACGGTGTGGCGGGTCCAGTTCTAGCACTTCCAGCGGGCGGTGCAACGGGGGCAATGCCAAGCGGCGCAAGGGTTTGCCCGGCGGGAGTGAAAATTGATGCATTGCATCATCGCGGTCACAGCCTGCGACAGGATGTCGCAGGGTGAAACGTGCTGCGGCCGCACATGAAACGGTCGCTGAGCGTGGAGGCTCGCCGCCTGCGCCGTGATCGCCGAGAATCGGGGCCGACCGCGCAAGATGCGACCGTTCTTCCGACTTTCCTGGACCCGTGATGCCGGCTTTGCTGCAGCGACTCTACCGCCCCGTCACCGCGCCGATCCGGCGCTGGGTACTGGACGCCTTCCCGCGCGGCCAGAGTGGCATCGACTACGACCATCCGCAGGGCGACCCGGGCTGGTTCGGCCTGGATAGCGTCACCTGGCGGCTGCACGCCGAATTTCCCTCGATGCTCGCCGGTGGCCTGTGCGCGCTGATGCTGCAGACACTGCACCCACGCGCGCTGGCCGGGGTCTACGACCACTCCAATTTCCGCCAGGACCTGGTGGGACGCCTGCGCCGCACCACCGCCTTCGTTGCCGGCACCAGCTACGCGCCCACTGGCGAAGTGGAGGCGCTGGTGGCCAAGGTGCGCCGTATTCATGCACGGATCCGCGGCCAGACCGCGCAGGGCGAGCCCTACGCCGCCGACGATCCGCAGTTGCTGACCTGGGTGCACGTGACCGAAGCCTTCGGGTTCCTGCAGGGTTTCCGCCGCTATGGGCGCGAGGTGCCGGGGGACATCGCCGACCGCTACTACGATGAGTACCGCCGTGTGGCCGAGGCGCTGGGTGCAGTGGATGTGCCGTGCAGCGAAGCCGAGGTGGCGGCGTACTTCTGCGCGCGGCAACCGGAGCTGCGTGTGGACGAGCGCTCGCGTGAAGTGCTGGAGGTGTTGTCCGGCGTGCGCCTGCCGGTACCGGTGCCGGGGCTGTCGCGCGAGGTGTTCCTCGGTGCGGGCGCGGCGCTGCTGCCGGACTGGGCCGAAGGCATGCTTGCACGCAGTGGCCGTCAGCGCGCCCAGGCTGCGGCGTCTGCGAAGCTGATGCAGGGCATGGCGCCGCTGTTCCGCCGTGCGCTGCCCGACGGCCTCGCCAGCCGCGCCTGTGCACGCATGGGCGCGCCGGTGGAGATCCTGCGCGAGTGGCCCGCGGTTGCCTGGTAGGTGCCAACCTGGGTTGGCACGCTTTTCGCGGTGCCGCGGAAGCGCCAACCAAGGTTGGCAGCTACCCGCAAGTGAAACGGGCGCCTTGCGGCGCCCGTTCCGGTTACATCACCACACCTTGACCCGCTTGTCCGGGGCCAGGTACAGCTTCTGGCCTTCCTTCACGTCGAACGCCGGGTACCACGCGTCGATGTTGCGCACGGTGAGTGCGCGGAACTGGCCCGGTGCATGCACATCGGTCAGCAGTGAGTTGCGCAGCGCCTGCTCGCGGCTCTTGCTGCGCCAGGCCTGGGCAAAGCCGAGGAAGAAGCGCTGGTCCGGGGTGAAGCCTTCCAGGGTCTGGCCCGGCTTGCCCTGCAGCGACAGCTGGTAGGCGTCGTAGGCGGTACCCAGGCCGGCCACGTCGGCGATGTTCTCGCCCAGAGTCAGCTTGCCATTCACATGCACGCCCGGGAACGGCTCGTAGCTGCTGAACTGCGCGGCCAGCGCATCGCCGGCGGCGTTGAACTGCTTCAGGTCCTCGGCGGTCCACCAGTTGTGCAGCTTGCCGGTTTCATCGAACAGTGCGCCCGCGTTGTCGAAACCGTGGCTGATCTCGTGGCCGATCACGGCGCCGATCGCACCATAGTTCACCGCGTCGTCGGCGGCGCCGTCGAAGAACGGCGGCTGCAGGATCGCGGCCGGGAACACCAGGCGGTTTTCCAGCGGCACATTCATCGCGTTGATGGTCTGCGGCAGCATCGCCCACTCGCCGTGGTCGACCGGCTTGCCCAGCTTGGCGATGTTGCGCTGGTACTCGAACAGCTCGGCGCGCTGTGCATTGCCCAGCGGGTCATCACGGCGGATCTCAAGGCCGGTGTAGTCGCGCCACTTTTCCGGATAGCCCATGCCCACGGTCAGGCCGGCCACCTTCGCCTTGGCGCTCGCCTTGGTCTGCGGCGACATCCACGCCAGCGCGTCGATGCGCTTGGCGAAGGCGGCAATGATGTTCTTGGCCATCTCGTCCGCGCGTTCCTTGGTCTTCGCGTCGAAGTGCTTTTCGACGTAACGCTTGCCGATCGCTTCGCCCACTGCGTGGTTGGCGTCGTCCACCGCGCGCTTCCAGCGATCGCTCTGCTGCGGCGTGCCGCTCAGCGCGGTGCCGTGGAAGGCGAAGCGGGCATCGGCGAATTTCTTCGGCAGGTAGGCGGCGGCACGGTCCAGCGCGTGGAAGGCCAGGTAGTCCTTCCACACCTCCAGTGGCTCGGTGGCGACCAGCCTGGACAGGCCGGCCACGGCCTTGGGCTGCCAGACGATGAAGTCCTGCTGCTTGCCCAGCGCGGCCGCGTCGAGGAAGGCGTTCCAGTCCATGCCCGGCGCCTTGGCGTTGAAGTCGGCCTGGGTCCACGGATTGGCACCCTTGGTCACATCATTGGTTTCTTCCTGGGTGGCATGCGCCTGCGCGATCTTCGTCTCCAGCGCCAGGATGCGTTGTGCCTTGCCGGCCGGATCGGCGACGCCGGCCAGCTGCAGCATCTGTGCGATGTAGGCCTGGTACTGCTTGCGCAGTTCGGCCATGCGGCCGCCGCCCAGATAGAAATCGCGGTCGGGCATGCCCAGGCCGCCCTGCACCAGGTACGGCGCATTGCGGTCGGGCTGCAGCAGGTCCACCGACACCCACAGGCCGAACAGGCGGTCGGTGTAGAAGTTGGTCGCATTGAGCAGGTCGACGTCGGCGCGCACATCGCCGCCCAGGGCGCGTGCCAGGCCGGCCTTGTCGGTGATGGCATCGATCGCCTTCAGCTGCGGCTCCACGGGTGCAACGCCGCGTTGCTCGATGCCGGCCTCGTCCATGTAAGCGGCGTAGTAATCGCCGATCAGCTTGTCGTCACCGCTGGCCTGGGTGTTGCCGGCGGCCCCTTCGAGAATGGCGCGGGTGTCGGCCAGGGTCTTCTCGGCAATGACGTTGAAGCTGCCGAAGCGCGACCGGTCGGCCGGAATCTCGGTGTTCTTGACCCAGGTGCCGTTGGCGAAGCCAAAGAAGTCATCGCCGGCGGCAATGCTGCGGTCCATGCCGCTGGCATCGAAGCCGAAGCTGCCCAGCATCGGCTTGGCCGCAGCGGGGGTGGCATCGGCCGGCGCGGTGGCCGTGGCGGCCGGCTCGGCCGGGCGGTCACAGGCGGCCAGGGACAGGCTGGCAACGATGGCCAGCGCCAGGGTGGGACGGCGCAGCTTGGACATGGACTTCTCTTGCGGCGGAAAACGCCAAGTCTAATCTGCGCCGGCCCGCCTGGCGGCCCTGTGCTGCGTCCTGTGCTGTGCAGGATCTGGCTGAACACGTGGAACCGACCTTCACGCCGTGAGCGACGTGGTGCATGCTGGACCCTGGAACCCTGCGCGGACACGGGGAGGTGGCCATGCGGGGGCGGGTCAGGCGTCAAGAATGGCGTCCACCGGCCGTTGAGGTCGGGGACGTGGAGGATTCGTTCGCGCATGAAGCCAGCCGACTGCACAAGGAACACCCGCCGATGCCCGCGCTGAAACGCGCGTTGGCCCGGCCGCTGCGCGCCATTACCTGGGGCGGAGTGCTGCTGGGCGTGCTGCTGGTCACCGGGCTGACCCTCATGCTGGTCAATGACTACCACCGCCGTCTGGAAGCGGCGCAGCGCCAGAGCCGCGCGCTGGCGGTGGGCAGCGAGCGCCTGCTGGCGCTGGAACTGCGCAACCTGGAGCGGGCCATGTCCGGCATCGCCGCCGACGCCGCCGAGCTGTTCCGCAGCGTGCCGGCGCAGGCGCCGGCCCTGCTGGATGCATCCATCGGCGGGGTGCTGGGCCGGCATGCCGAACTGCACAGCATCGCCGTGCTCGACCGCCATGGCCGACCGCTGACGGCCGGCGAGGGCGACCTGCAGCTGCCGCTGTGGACCGACCCGCAGCGTCGTGGCCAGGGGAGCGCGCTGTACATCGGCCCGCCGCAGCGGGCCAGCGATGGCGGTTGGGTGGTCCCGCTGGCGCTGCCGATGGCCGGCGAACGCTGGCTGCTGGCACGGCTGCGCTGCGGCGAACTGCAGCGCATCGTCGGTGGCCTCGACGTCGGCCCCAAGGGACTGGTCTCGATCAGCGATGCCGAAGGCTACATGCTGGCCCGCGTGCCTGACCCGCATGGCACGGTGGGCCACCGCTATGACCTGCCACGCCGTGACCTGCTCGGCACGCAGGCAGTGGTCGAGCTGGGCAGCATGCCGGGCGTGGTGGATGGCGTACCGCGCATCCTCACCATCAGCACGCTCGAACGCAGTCCGCTGGCGGTGCAGGTGGGCCTGGCCGACGAAGACGTGCTGGCACCGTGGTGGCCCTACCTGCAGGCATCGGTGGCAATCGTACTGGCCTACATCGTGGTGCTGCTGGTGCTGCTGTATGCGGTGCGCCGAACCACCCGCAGCCAGCAGTCGATGGCCGAAGAGCTGAAGGCCGGCCACGCCGAGCTGCGCCTTGCGCACCAGGTCGGGCGTGTCTGCACCTGGTACGTGGACGAGGATGCCGCGCTGCTGCGCTGGTCACCCCTGGCGCGCGAGATCTTCGGCGTGCAGACCGATGCCCTGCCGGTGGCCGACTTCTTCGCACGCGTGCATCGCGACGACGCCGCACGCCTGCAGCAGGCCTTCGACCAGGCCTTCGCCGGCGGCGCGGTGCTCGACCAGGTATTCCGCCTGGTGCTGCCCGGAGGCGAGGTGCGCTGGGTCGGGGCACGTGGGCAGCGGGTGGAAGTGGCCGACAGCGAGCGGCGCATGATCGGTGCGCTGACCGACCTGAGCGAACGCTATCAGGCGCGCGAGCAGATGAGCGAAGTGGAACGCCGCTTCCGCCTGCTGTTCGACCGCAATCCGGCGCCGTTCTGGGTATTCGACCCGGACACGCTGCGCTTCATCGAGGTCAACGATGCCGCCGTGCGCCAGTACGGCTACAGCCGCGACGAGTTCCTGGCGATGAGCATCCTCGACATCCGCCCGCGCGAGGGCTGGGACGAGGTGCGTGGTGCCATCCAGCGCGCACAGGTGGGCGATCCTCCGGACGCGACCGTGCGCCTGCACCGGCGCAAGGACGGCAGCGTGTTCGAGGTGCGCGCACACCTGTCCAAACTCGATTTCGACGGACAGCCCGCGTGCCTGGTGCTGGCCGAGGATGTGAGCGAACGGTTGGCCTACGAGCGCGACCTGGCTTACCAGGCACGGCACAACCCGGCCACCGGCCTGCTCAATGTACGCGCGTTGACCGAACAGCTGGATGGGCAGGGCGAGGGCTATACCATCGCCTTCGTACAGCTGCGCGGCCTGCAGCTGGTGGCCGATACGCTGGGCCGCGAGATCGGCGATGCGGTACTGCAGTCGATGGCGACCCGGCTCGGGGGCCTGGGCGCGCGCTATGGCACGCTGGCGTTCCAGCCGGCCGAAGATTTCGTCTTGGCCATTGGTGCCGGGCACGATCCCCAGCGCGTGCTGGACGACCTGCTGCAGATCGTCTCGGCGCCGATGCGCGGCAAGGACTCGCTGCACCAGTTCGAGCCGCGCATCGGCGTGGCCGTGCACATTGCCGGTGACGGGCACACGGCCGAGCAGGTGATCGGTATGGCCGCGCAGGCCGCGCATGCGGCGCGCGCCGAGGGCAACGTGGTGGTCTGGTTCGATGCGGCGGTGACCACGCGGCTGGCCGATCGGTTGCGCCTGGCCGGGCGCATCCATGCCGCTATCGACAACGAGTTCCAGCTGTACTTCCAGCCGATCCGGCATGCCGGTGATGGCAGCCCGGCCGCGCTGGAGGCCCTGCTGCGCTGGCCGCAGGCCGATGGCAGCTTCATCCCGCCCAACGAGTTCATCCAGCTGTGCGAGGACACCGGGTTGATCCTGGCGCTGGGCCGCTGGGTGATCCGCGCCGCGGCGAAGGCGCAGCGCCGTCTGGTCGACGCCGGGTGGGGCGAGCTGCCGATCGCGGTCAACGTGTCTGCGGTGCAGTTCTTCAACAGCGACCTGGTGGCCGAGTTCACCCGCGCCCAGCAGGAATTCGGCCTGGCCCGCGGTGCGCTGCACGTGGAGCTGACCGAGAGCAGCCTGATGCGCAAGCCGGCGCAGGCGATGCAGACCATGCAGCGCCTGCATGAGCAGGGCATCAGCGTGTCGCTGGATGATTTCGGCACGGGCTATTCCAGCATGTCCTACCTGCAGCACCTGCCGCTGGACATCCTGAAGATCGACCGCAGCTTCGTGGCGGACGTGGAAACCAATCCACGCAACGCCTCGATCTGTCGCGCGCTGCTGTCGCTGGGCCACAGCATGGGCCTGACCATCATTGCCGAAGGCGTGGAAACACCGGGGCAGCTGGACTGGCTGGCCGCGCACGGCTGTGACCAGGTGCAGGGTTACCTGCTGGGGCGGCCGGCACCGCTGGAGCGGATCATCGATGCGCTGGATGAAGTCCCCGCCTGATCGGGTTTCGTATTTGCCGGCCAGCGGCCGGCACTACCAGACCGAAACATGACGGTAGTGCCGGCCGCTGGCCGGCAAACGCCAGGCTCGGCTACACCCCGGTTTCCACCAGATGGTCGATGAAACTGCGCACCTTCGGTGCCAGGTGGCTGCGGCTGGTATAGACCGCGAAGATGCCGATCGGGGCGGCCTCCCATTCGGGCAGCACGCGCACCAGCCGGCCATCGGCCAGCGCGTCTTCCAGCAGGAAATCCGGCTGCAGGATCACGCCCATGCCGGCAATCGCCGCTTCGCGCAGCACGTCGCCGTTGTTGGCGTGCAGCAGGCTGTTCACCGCGACCTTTACTTCGCCTGCGGGCCCCTGCAACGGCCAGTGGTCGCCAGCGGCCCAGTAGCTGTAGCCCAGGCACGCGTGCGCCTGCAGGTCCTGCGGGGTCTGCGGGGCGCCGCGTGCGGCCAGGTAGGCCGGCGCGGCGCACAGGCTCACCCGCGATTCGCCCAGGCGGCGGGCGATCAGGGTGGGGCCCGGCTCGCGGGTGATGCGGATGGCCACGTCGTAGCCTTCCTCGACCATGTCCACCAGGCGGTCGGACAGGGCCAGGTCCAGTTCCACCTGCGGAAAGCGTTCGCGGTAACTGGCCAGCAGTGGGCCGAGGCGGGCGATGCCCCAACTGACCGGTGCATTGATGCGCAGCGTGCCGGAGGGCTCCAGCGCCTGCGCGCCGATGCTGGCCTCCAGCGCGTCGAACTCGGCCAGCAGGCGCACGCATTGGGCGTAGTAGGCGGCGCCGGTGCTGGTGGGGCTGACCCGCCGCGTGGTGCGATGGAGCAGGCGGGTGGACAAGCGCTTTTCCAGCGCGGCGACCTGGCGGGTAACGCCGGCGGTGGACATGTCCAGGGCCTGGGCGGCGGCGCTGAAGCCGTTGCGCTCGACCACCGCCACGAACACGCGCATCGCCTCGAGGGTGTCCATTGTTGCGCCTTCTGAAATAAATACGGTCAATCGATCGTATTTATCGGCCCGTGAGGGCGCAATAACCTGAGCCCACTCCCTTCAAGGTGCTTTCCGATGCACGCCACGACCGCTCCTGATTCGCCGCTGGCCCCGTATGGCGCCGCCCTGCTGCGCCTGGCCCTGGGCGTGCTGTTCCTGGTCCATGCGCTGACCAAGCTGCTGGTATTCACCCCGGCCGGCACGGCAGCGTTCTTCGAGTCTCTGGGCCTGCCCGGCGTGCTCGGCTACCTCACCATCGGCGTCGAGCTGGTGATCACTGTCGCGCTGCTGCTGGGCATCTATGCGCGCTGGGTGGGCCTGATCGGCGTGCCGCTGCTGCTGGGCACCATCGTCACCGTGCACGGCGCCAACGGCTTCGGTTTCGCCAATGCCGGCGGCGGCTGGGAATACCCGGCGTTCTGCGCGCTGGCGCTGGTGGTGCTGTTCCTGGTCGGCGATGGCAAGTGGACCCTGCGTTCGCGCTGATCGCCGCCTGATCCTGCAACTGGAGAATTCCATGTCCCGCCTGCCTTCGCTGTACATCTCCCATGGTTCGCCGATGACTGCCCTGCAACCGGGCCAGGTTGGTGTGCGCCTGGCCGAGCTGGCGCGCGACCTGCCCACGCCGCGCGCCATCGTGATGGCCTCGGCGCACTGGCTGGGCCGGCAGCCGCTGGTCGGGGCGCATCCGCAGCCGCCAACCATCCACGATTTCGGCGGCTTCCCGCGCGCGCTGTTCGAACTGCAGTACCCGGCGCCGGGTGACCCGGCACTGGCCGAAGAAGTGGCCGGCCGCATCGCCGCCGCAGGACTGCCAGTGGCCATCGATCCGCAGCGTGGCCTCGACCACGGCGCGTGGGTACCGCTGCGGCTGTTGCGCCCGCAGGCCGACATCCCGGTGGTGCCGGTGTCGATCCAGCCGCTGCTCGGCCCCGAGCATCAGTTCGCGCTGGGCCGCGCGCTGGCACCACTGCGCGAACAAGGCGTGCTGCTGGTCGGCTCGGGCAGCATCACCCACAACCTGCACGACTGGGGCGACTACCAGGACGGCAAGGAAGCGCCATACGTGCGGCCCTTCATCGAGTGGGTGGAGCAGCGGCTGGCCGCTGATGACCGCCAGGCGCTGTTCGACTATCGCCGGCAGGCGCCGTTCGCCGAGCGCGCGCACCCGACCGACGAGCACCTGCTGCCGCTGTTCTTTGCGATGGGCGCAGCCGGCGAGGACAGCTTCGGTGCGCGGCGCATCGACGCCGGCATCGACGCCGGTTTCCTGGCCATGGACCTGTACCGCTTCGATGGGGCGGCATGAGCCGGGGCTGACGCGCGGCGGCTCCCGTCGTCGCGGTCATGGCCGCATGTGGTAGTTTTTTCCGGGTTTCCGGCGCTGGCCTTCAAGCCGCCCCACGCGCCGCTTCCTGGAAGAAGCATGCATACCATTGAAGTCGTCCTGGCGATGCTGGTGGCCGTTGTCGCCAGCGGCTACCTGGTTCGCGTCCTGCCGTTCTCGTTGCCGCTGCCGCTGGTGCAGATCGGCCTGGGCGCGGTCATCGCCGGGGTGTTCAACCGCGGCCACGCGCTGGAGCCGGAAGTGTTCTTCCTGCTGTTCCTGCCGCCGCTGCTGTTCCTTGATGGCTGGCGCATCCCCAAGCAGGGCCTGTTCCGCGACAAGGGCGCGATCCTCGAACTGGCGTTCGGCCTGGTGGTGTTCACCGTCATCGGCGCAGGCTTCCTGATCCACTGGCTGATTCCGGTGATGCCGCTGGCGGTGTGCTTCGCGCTGGCGGCCATCGTGTCGCCGACCGATCCTGTGGCAGTGGGTGCGATCGCCTCCAAGGCGCCGATTCCCAAGCGCCTGATGCACATCCTGGAAGGCGAGTCGCTGCTCAACGATGCATCGGGCCTGGTCTGCTTCCGCTTCGCGGTGGCTGCGGTGATGACCGGCACGTTCTCGCTGGCCACGGCCTCGCTGACCTTCGTGTGGGTGGCGGTGGCGGGATTGGCGGTGGGCGTGGCGGTGACGCTGGGTGTGTCCACCTTCCAGCGCTGGCTGTGGCGCCGCTTCGGCGAGGAGCCGGGCGCGGCGATGCTGGTCAACCTGCTCATTCCGTTCGCGGCCTACCTGCTGGCCGAAGAGATCCACGCCTCCGGCATCCTCGCCGCGGTCGCCGCCGGTATCGCGATGAGCTACGTCGAGCTGACCGGCCGCGTCTCCGGCAGCATGCGCGTGCAGCGTGCCGGGGTCTGGAACATGCTGCAGTTCAGCTTCAACGGCATCATGTTCGTGCTGCTGGGCGAGCAGCTGCCCGGTATTGTCGAACGTGCCACCACCACCATGAACGAGACCGGCCACCAGAGCGCGTGGTGGCTGCTGGTGTACGTAGTGGTGATCAACCTGGCGCTGGTCGTGCTGCGCCTGCTGTGGGTGTGGCTGTCGCTGCGCTGGAACCTGCTGCGCGCGCGCCGCCGCGGACTGGAGCGGGGCGAAGCGCCGAACTGGCGCATCGTGGTGGCGACCTCGGTGGCCGGCGTGCGTGGTGCGATCACCCTGGCCGGCGTGTTGACCCTGCCGCTGTTCCTGCCTGATGGCAGTGCGTTCCCGGCACGTGACCTGGTGATCTTCCTGGCCGCCTCGGTGATCCTGTTCTCGCTGCTCGGCGCCAGCATCGCGCTGCCGCAGCTGCTGAAGGGCCTGCAGCTGCCGGCCGATTCGGGTGAACGCAAGGAAGAGGACCTGGCGCGCCGGCTGTCGTCGAAGGCGGCGCTGGCCGGGGTCGAGCGCATGCGCCAGCAGCTGGTGATGAACCAGAACACCGAGAACGTGCAGCTGTACAACGATGCCGCCTCGCGGGTGAGCCTGCTGTACCAGCGGCACCTGGAGAAGGACAACGACGGGCCCGACGTAGACCCGGAGAAGGTGCGGCGCATGGAGCTGGGCTACCGCCAGCTGCGCAGCGCCGGCCTCAACGCCGAGCGCGAGGAACTGTTCCGGCTGACCCGGCGCGGGGTGATCTCCGATGAGATCTCGCGGCGCCTGATCCGCAACCTGGACTTGCTGGAATCGCGCAAGCGCGAATGATGCCTGGGACCGGGCGTTGCTGACGCTGACGCGGATTCTGCCCTGGCATGTAGAGCCGAGCCCATGCTCGGCTACGCTTGCTTCAGGCGTCATGAACCCGGAACGAAAAGCAGCCGAGCACAGGCTCGGCTCTACATGCCGGTGCCGGTTATTCCGGTTTCTGGTCCAGGAAATACACCTCGACCTTGCCCTTGACCTTGATCGTCATCGGGTTGCCGCGGCGGTCACGGGCCTTGCCGGCCTGCACGCGGATCCAGCCTTCGCTGACCGAGTATTCCTCGACGTTGTCGCGCTCGATGTCGTTGAAACGCACGCCAACGCCGCGCTCCAGCGCCTGCGCATCATGGAAGGGGCTGGCCGGGTTGATCGCCAGGTGGTCGGGAGGGGTATCGCTCATCGCTTCATTCACAGTGACGGCCACCAAGGCCGGCTTCAGCGGCACAGGATAAACCGTAGAATGCCGACCTGCCCCAGAGGACGTTCCGCCATGCCCGACAACAGCGACTATTTCGACTTCGAGGAAGACATCCACGACTTCGACGAGGAGGGCTTCGAGGCGCGGGTCTGGAACCTGCTGGTGCTGATCAACCCGGGTGACGAAGAGTTGGCCCTGCAGCAGTTCAACCGCTGGCGCGAGCACCTGGCCGAGGACGGTCAGCCGCTGGAAGCGGACAGCGACTGGCTGCCGGCGCTGTTCACCGCCATCGCCTGGCAGTCCGGTTTCGATGTGGAGCGTGAGGACCTGGAGTCGCTGCAGTCGGCGGTGAACGAGCTTTCGGCGCGCTTCAACCTGCAGCTGGACTGGGGTGGCGACCTGGACGACGAGGACTTTGCCGAAGGCCTGGACGGCGTGCAGCTGATGGCCACCGCCTTCGACCGCCTGCGCGAGCACAACTACACGCTGTGGAGCGTGGATGCCGGCAGTGATGGCTTTACCGGGGTGATGGCGCTGACCCGCGACGATGACGCGATGCTTGCGCTGTGCTCGCTGCTGAACGTGGAAATCCGGCTGGGCAGCGACCCGTTCTGAGCGATGGGCCGATCCGCCGGGCACGACCCGGCGGCTTGATCCGCTGAGGACGACCCGACGGGGGTAGAGTCGACTGTCAGTCGACTATCGCGCGCAGCGCGGGGGTCTCGCGGCCGGATGGGAGAGCAGTCGACTAACAGTCGACTCTACCCCCGTCGGTGCCGGTTGGTGTCCGGCGAACCCGCGGCGTGGCCTACGGCCGGTACTGCGCCCGGGCGTTGGCAATCACCGCCTTGACCAGCTCGCGGTCGGTGTGCCGTGAGATCGCCCGGGCGCCGAGCGCGATGGCCTGTGCGCGCAGCCTGGCAGTGACATCGTAGTGGGCGCCGCTGGCCTTGTTCTGGAAGGCGCGCGGTGGAATGCCGAGCTGCGCGGCCATTGCGTGCAGCTCGGCCAGGGTGTCGGCCATCAGGTGCGCCCAGCGCTGTCCGCGCCAGGGATGCACTGCGTCATCGACGTAGACCGTCACCGCCGCGGCCGGTTCAGGCCTGCGGCTTGCTGTCGCTGTCAGCGGCCGGGGCGGCCTCGGCAGCGGCTTCTTCGGCCGCGTCGCCCTCGACGGTTTCGCCTTCTTCGCCTTCAGCAGCGTCGACGCCTTCGAACTCGGACACCAGCTTGTCCAGGTATTCGTCGGCGGTCTGCTCGGATTCGGCCGCCAGGGTGTCCAGCAGCTTCTGCAGCAGTTCGGAGTACTCCAGGTTGACCTTGCGGCCTTCCTTCTCCTGCACGTTGGCCAGGTGCTTGAGCATGGCCAGCATCGGCACCGGGTTCTCGGCGTTGCCCATGGTCTGGCCGCCGATGGCCAGCAGCCACTCACGGCCCTGCAGGCCGATGGCCGCCACCACCTGGCCGTCTTCGTTGGTCAGCACGGCATGGTTCTGCACCTGCTGCTGCGCGTTCAGGCGGAGGAACGGGCGCTTGCCCTGCTGCTTCTTGCGCTTGTCGCGCTTGGCCTTGGAGTTCTGGGACATGGGGGTGAGATCACCTGGAAACGGAAAGACCGCCATTGTAGCGGGTGCGGCGTGGTGCGCTCGCCTGGCATGGCCCTGTGGATTCGGACCAAGGCGCGCACCCACAGCTTATTCCGCTTGCCCCTGCGCGGCCTGCACGTCCGGGTCGGCGGTGGGCGCCGACAGCCCCACCTGGGGGCCGGCACCCGCCAGCGCTGCCTCCTCGGCGGCCTTGGTCATCACCACGATGCTGATGCGGCGGTTGATCGGGTTCTGCGGGTCGGCTTTATCGAACAGCACCGATGAAGACAGGCCGACCACGCGGGTGATCTTGCTGTCCTCCAGGCCGCCGTCCACCAGTGCACGGCGTGCAGCGTTGGCGCGGTCGGCGCTCAGTTCCCAGTTGCCGTAGCCGCGTGCGGCCGAATAGGCGGTGATGTCGGTGTGGCCGGTCAGGCTGATCCGGTTCGGCACGTGGTTCAGGTAGTTGGCCAGCTCGTGCAGGATCTGTTGCGTGTACGGCTTCAGCGTAGCGCTGCCGAGGTCGAACATCGGCCGGTTCTGCTTGTCCACGATCTGGATGCGCAGGCCTTCCGGAGTCAGGTCCAGCAGCAGCTGGTCCTTGAAGGGTTCCAGTGCCTGGCTCCGGCTGATCGCTTCCTGCAGCTCCTTCATCAGTGCTTCCAGCTGCTGCTTGTCGCGCTGCTGCTGGTCCACCGGTTGCGGCACTGCTTCCTTCTGGTTCTGGAAGGGATCGTTGCTGCTGCCCCGCGAGATGTCGGTGGCGCCGCCCAGCTTGATCATCGATGTGCTGGCGCCGCCCGGGCCGGCCATGCCGGGTGCCGGCGTGGCACTCTGCCCGCTCAGCGGGCTCGGGTTGCGGAAGTACTCGGAAATGGCCGCACGGTCGTTCTTGTTGGTGGTGGCCATCAGCCACAGCACCAGGAAGAAGGCCATCATCGCGGTCACGAAGTCGGCATAGGCCACCTTCCACGACCCTCCGTGGTGAGCGGCGTGGCCGGCCTTCCTGACCCGGCGGACGATGACGGTGGGCTTGTTCTCGGCCATGGCTTACTTGACCGTCTTCAGGTGCTGCTCGAAATCGGAGAAGGCCGGGCGCACGTTCGACGGTAGCGTCTTGCGGGCGAATTCCAGCGCGATCTTCGGGTTGTAACCGCGCAGGCAGGCCAGCAGGGCAGTCTTGACCGATTCGTAGATGCGGCTGTCCTGTTCGGCGCGGGCTTCCATCGCCGCCGCCATCGGGCCGACGAAGCCGTAGCCCAGCAGGATGCCGAGGAAGGTGCCGACCAGCGCACCGGCCACGTGGCCACCGACCTCGACGATGTCGCCGCCGATCGAACCCATGGTGATGACGATGCCCAGCACCGCAGCCACGATGCCGAAACCGGGCAGTCCGTCGGCGACCTTGGTCAGCACCTGCGACGGTGCCATGGCCTCGGCGTGGTGTTTTTCCAGCTCCAGTTCCAGCAGCGGTTCCAGCTCGTGCGGCTCGATGTTGCTGCCGATCATCAGGCGCAGGCAGTCGGTGATGAAGTCGATCAGGTGGTGGTCGGCCTGCACCTTGGGGTAATTGCTGAACAAGGCGCTCTCGGCCGGGCGTTCGACATGGTCTTCCAGTGCCATGAAGCCTTCGCGGCGCGCCTTGTTGAGCAGTTCATAGAGCAGGCTGAGGACATCGATGTAATCCTGCTGCTTGTAGCGCGGGCCCTTGAACACGCCGACCATGGCCTGCAGGGTCTGCTTGACCGTCTTGGCCGGGGTACCGACCAGGAACGCGCCGAGCGCGGCGCCGCCGATGATGACCAGCTCGTAGGGCTGCCAGAGGGCACCCAGGCGGCCGTGGGCACCGAGGTAGCCCCCGATCACGCTGATGATGACGACCAGGAATCCGACGATGATGAGCATGGGGCGACGCAGGGAGAGGGGATATCTCCTTGTCGGCCCGTCGCCCGGGTTTCTGAAGAGGGAATTCTGTGAAATCGGTCAGCGGGGTGTTTCAGCCGGCCACACCGGCTTCGGCGCCGCCACGCTGCAGCGGATCGGGCCAGGGCTCGCCATTGCCGACGAAGGAAAGTGAGACGGAGTTCAGGCAGTGGCGCTCGTAGGTGGGCGGCGGACCGTCCGGGAACACGTGGCCCAGATGGCTGCCGCAGCGCGCGCAGGTGATCTCGGTGCGGACCATGCCGTGGCTGGTATCGCGGATCTCGCGCACATGCGCCGGGTCGAACGGGGCGAAGAAGCTGGGCCAGCCGGTGCCGGAATCGAACTTGGTGCTGGAGCGGAACAGGGGCAGCGCGCACAGCCGGCAGCAGTAGACGCCCTCGCGCTTGTTGTCGAGGAACACGCCGCAGAACGGCGCTTCGGTGCCGTGCTGCAACAGCACGCGGCGTTCCTCGCTGCTGAGGCCGGCGACCAGGGCCTCGGTCTGGGTGGCGGTGGGGGGCGTCAGGTCGAAGGCGGTCATGGCGGCGCTCCGTGGGTCGATGGCCTGGGGATGCCGGAAAACGTGGGGGTGCCGGCGCGCGCTTGCAAGTGTGATGGCCGTTCATGGGTGGCACACGGGTGCGGGAGCAAGGTGGGTGTCATAGACGCCGGAGCGTGCCATGAAGCCGACCCTTCCCCTGCTGTTGATCGCCCTGTTGCCGGCACTGGCGCTGGCCCAGGTGCCCACCCCCGACCCCACGGCCACCCGCAGCGCGACCACCGTGGCGCCGCAGCCGGTGGCGCCACCGCCACAGGCGGCCCGGCCGCAGCCGCAGTTGCTGCCTACGCCGCAACCGGCGCAGCCGATCAAGTCCACCGGTCCGGCCCAGATCACGCCGCCGCCAGCACCGAGGCCGGCCGACAAGGTCTACGACCGCAACGGCCGCATCGTGCCCGGCGTGCGCCCGGCCGGCCCGAACCGCGTGTTCGACTCGCGCACCGGCCGCTACTACGACAGCGTGCCGGCCGGCGATGGCCAGCAGATCAAGCGCTGAACCCTGGTGCCACCAAGGTTGGCTGCTGGCTGGCGCTGAGCGGGCTGAACGCGCGAAAACAGCGTCCAGCCGATCACTGTTTTTTCGCCTGCGATTAACCGTTCCGGGGCCACCGTGGCCCTGCGCCGGCATCCCGCCGCCGCATGTCCTTCGTCCACTGGATCGCGACCATGAAAAACCAGCAGAACCGTCATCCCGGCAAGGAACCGCAGGGCCGCAACCCGCAGCAGCAACAGCAGCAGCAACAGCAGATGGAGCCGCAGCAGTACAAGGGCGGCAGGCAGCAGGAACAGCGCCCGCAGAAGCATCCGCAGCAGCGCTGACTGTCGCCATGATCGGGGCCAGAGCCCGCTGTACGGGATCTGGCCCCACCCAGCAGCAGCCTCAGTCCGGAATCGGCAGGCTCAGTGTTTCCTTCACTTCTTCCATCACGATGTAGCTCTTCGACTCACGTACATGCGGCAGTGTCAGCAGCGTGCTGCCGAGCAGCTTGCGGTAGGAGGCCATCTCGCTGATCCGCGCCTTCAGCAGGTAATCGAAGTCGCCCGATACAAGATGGCATTCCAGTACGTTGGGCAGCTTCAGCGCGGCGCGCCGGAACTCCTCGAAGATGTCGCCGGATTTGTACGCCAGGCTGATCTCCACGAACACCAGCAGGCTCGCTTTAACTGCGGCCGGGTCGAGGTGGGCGTGGTAGCCGGTGATCACCCCTTCGCGCTCCAGCCGGCGCACGCGCTCGGTGCACGGGGTGGTCGATAGGCCCACCCGCTCGCCCAGTTCGGTGAAGGAGATGCGGCCCTCGGCCTGCAGGATGCGCAGGATCTTGCGGTCGATCTTGTCCAGTTCGCGGATCCGGGTGGCCATGACCGTCAACCTTCGGGAGTGAATTGAAGTGGAACATCCTGCCGGTTGATTTCAAAACAGGCAAATCAACTGGGAATGGCTGTCTATACTTCCCCAATTATGGTCCCTGTGCGCTCCAGTGCAGGGAATGATCGGGTTGGAGAAGTCCCATGCGAGTCCTAGTTCTCGGCAGCGGCGTGATCGGTACCACCAGTGCCTGGTATCTGCGACAGGCCGGGTTTGAAGTCACGGTCATCGACCGCCAACCCGGCCCGGCGCTGGAAACCAGCTTCGCCAATGCCGGCCAGCTGTCGTTCGGCTACACCTCGCCGTGGGCGGCCCCGGGCGTGCCGAAGAAGGCTATCGGCTGGCTGTTCGAGAAGCACGCGCCGCTGGCGATCCGCCCGGGCATGGACCTGGCCCAGTACCGCTGGCTGTGGCAGATGCTGCGCAACTGCACCCACGAGCGTTATGCGATCAACAAGGCGCGCATGGTGCGCATGTCCGAGTACAGCCGCGACTGCCTGAACGAGCTGCGCGCGCAGATCGGCATCGAATTCGAAGGCCGCGACCTTGGCACCACCCAGCTGTTCCGCACCCAGCAGCAGCTGGATGCTTCGGCGCAGGACATCGAGATCCTGGCCCAGTACGGCGTGCCGTACGAGGTGCTGGACCGCGCCGGCATCATCCAGGCCGAACCGGCCCTGGCCCATGTCGATGGCCTGGTCGGCGCGCTGCGCCTGCCGCGTGACCAGACCGGCGACTGCCAGTTGTTCACCCGCCGGCTGTCGCAGTTGTGCATGGATGCCGGCGTTGAATTCCGTTTCGACCAGGACATCACCGGCCTGGAGTTCGATGGCGACCGCATCACCGGCGTGCGCATCGACGGCAAGCTGGAAACCGCCGACCGCTTCGTGGTCGCGCTTGGCAGCTACTCGCCAGCGCTGGTCGCACCGCTGGGGATGCGCCTGCCGGTGTACCCGCTGAAGGGCTATTCGCTGACCCTGCCGATTACCGACCCGGCGATGGCACCGACCTCGACCATCCTCGATGAGAGCTACAAGGTGGCGGTGACCCGCTTCGACGACCGCATCCGTGTCGGTGGCATGGCCGAAGTGGCCGGCTTCGACCTGTCGCTGTCGCAGCGCCGTCGCGAGACCCTGGAACTGGTGGTCAGGGATCTCTATCCGAAGGGCGGCGACCTGTCGCGCGCGCAGTTCTGGACCGGCCTGCGCCCGGCTACGCCGGACGGTACGCCGGTGATCGGCGCCACGCCGTTCCGCAACCTGTACCTCAACACCGGACACGGCACGCTGGGCTGGACCATGGCCTGCGGCTCGGGCCGCTACCTGGCCGACCTGATGAGCGCGCGACAGCCGCAGATCAGCACCGAAGGCCTGGATATTTTCCGCTACGGCCAGTACGGTCACGCGCCGCAACACGAGAACCGCACATGCGTCCTGCCCGCGCGCTGATCGATCTGGGCGCCCTGCGCAGCAATTACCGCCTCGCCCGTGAACTGGGCGGTGGCAAGGCGCTGGCGATCATCAAGGCCGATGCCTATGGGCATGGCGCGGTGCGCTGCGCGCAGGCGCTGGAAGGCGAGGCCGATGGCTTCGGCGTGGCCACCATCGAAGAGGCATTGGAGCTGCGCCAGGCCGGCATCCGTGCGCCGATCCTGCTGCTGGAAGGCATCTTCGAGCCGAGCGACATGACGCTGGTGGCCGAGCATGACTTCTGGTTCGCCGTCGGTTCACCGTGGCAAGTGGAGGCACTGGCGGCGTTCGACAGCCCGCGCCCGTTGACGGTGTGGCTGAAGCTGGACAGCGGCATGCACCGCCTCGGCCTGGACGTGGACAGCTTCCGCGCGGCGCACGCGCGCCTGTCGGCGCTGCCACACGTCGAACGCGTCGTGCTGATGACCCACCTGGCGCGTGCCGACGAGCTGGACAGCGAACGCACCCACGAACAGGCGGCGACCTTCGCCCGCGCCATTGATGGACTGGCAGGCGAGACCAGCGTGTGCAACTCGCCTGCGCTGCTGGGCTGGCCGGATGTGCGCAGTGATTGGGTGCGCCCGGGCCTGATGCTGTACGGCGCCAACCCGCTGCCGGACAACACCGTGTTGACCGAGCGGCTGCGCCCGGTGATGACGATGCAGTCGAAGGTGATCGCCGAGCGCTGGATCGAAGCCGGTGAACCGGTGGGGTATGGCGCGCGTTTCGTGGCCAAGGCGCGCACCCGCGTGGGCGTGGTCGCGCTTGGCTATGCCGACGGTTATCCGCAGTTCGCCCCCAATGGCACGCCGGTACTGATCGATGGCCAGCCCGGTGCGCTGATCGGGCGCGTGTCGATGGACATGCTGACGGTGGACCTGACCGCGCATGCGCAGGCCGGCATCGGCAGCGTGGTGGAACTGTGGGGTTCTGCGCCGACCCTGTCGGAGCTGGCGCCGCGCTGTGGCGTGAGCGCCTACCAGCTGCCGTGCGCGGTCAAGCGCGTGGCGAAGGTGTACGTGTAGCGCCGAGCCCGCGCTCGGCACCGGTAGCGGCCGACCTCGATCGGCGCCGTGAATGCGTGTCGACCAAGGTCGACACCTGCCGGGGGACCTAACGCGCGGCGGTCGCCTGACTGGCCAGCTGGCGCTTCACCCAGTCATCGATCAGACGCTTCTCGTAGCGCAGTGGATCGCTGTCGCTCTTCAGTCCCACGTTGTGCAGGTAGCCGGTATCGCTGAGGCGCGCATCACCCTCGCTGACAATACGGCCGCTGGCATCCTTCAGCGTGTACTGCAGGGTGATCCGTGGCGGGTAGATGTCGCGCATGATCCGGATGTCGCGGCCACGCGGGCCGTGCCAAGGCTCGTAGTCACCGGCACGCTTGATGTCGACGAGGGTCACATCGAGGGTCTGCCCAGGCTGCAGCGGCTTGGCTGCGGTGGTCTGCAGGTAGCGGGCCAGCTGCTGCACCCAGTCACCGCGTTCGGCCTCGAAGCGGTTGCTGCTCTGGCGTATTTCGGTGAACTTGGCCGGATCTTCCCATTTCACGCTGACCGGTCCATCGGCCTGCAACGCACGCGGCGCGTCTGCATCGGTCACGGTGCGTGGCGCAGCATTGGCGCCACCGGCCGCCAGGGCGCCTGCCAGCAGGGCAATCGCGAGTGAGCGTTTCATGACGGTCTCCTGCGTCCCCGCGCTGGGGGGTGTTGATCACGGATCGAGTGTGAGCCTGCTGCCGGACGACCGCAATGGCCGATTGCGTCGTGGGCAAGAGCGGTTGCCGCCAATTCATCGACGTCAACCATGACTGACGGCGCTTGACGCTGTGAATACGCCCTTTGGAAGATGCTGTGCTCCCAACTTGTCCTGCAAAGACCCCCTTGTCCACACTGCCGCCCCTCGTGGAGCGCCCACCGATGCTGGTGTCGGCGCCAGAACCCGACCTGCATCGTGGCGTGCTTGAGCGCATCAACGCCGGCTTCTGCGTGATCCAGGTGCTGTTCGAGGGTGATCGTGCGGTCGACTATTGTTTCATCGAAGTCAACGACGCGTTCGAGCGCCACACTGGGCTGAAGGACGCGCGTGGCAAGTGCATGACTGCGCTGGAACCCAACCACGAGCAGGACTGGTTCCGTATCTATGGCGAAGTCGCACGCAGCGGCCGCCCCGCTCAGTTCGAGATGGAAGCCCGTGCGCTGGGCCGCTCGTTCGCGGTCGACGCGGTGCGGGTGGGGCGGCCGGGAGAAGACAAGGTCGGCATCCTGTTCTTCGACATCACCGCGCGCAAGCAGATGGAAGTGGAGCTGGGCGAAAGCGAAGCCCGTTTCAGCGCGCTGGCAGACGGCCTGCCGATGCCGGTGTGGGTGCTCGATGAGCGCGGCCATGCGCGTTTCGTCAACAGTGCCTTCAGCGAGTTCTTCGGTGGTGATGAAACGCGTGTGCCGGAAGATGTCTGGCGCGGTCTCGTGCATCCGGATGACGCGTCCGTGTTCGAATATGAACTGCAGGAAGCGCTGAAGGCGCAGCGTTCGATGCACGCGCTGGTGCGTGCGCGGCGCGCGGATGGCCAGTGGCGCTGGCTGGAGATGAACGCCCGCCCGCGTTTTTCGCGGATGGGCCGCTTCATCGGCCTGGCCGGCAGCAGTCCGGATGTCACCGAACGCCGCGAGATCGAACTTGCACGCGAGGAGCTGCTGCAGTCAGAGCGTGCCGCGCGCAGTGCCGCCGAGAACATGGCGCGGTTGAAGGACGAGTTCCTGGCCACGCTGTCGCACGAGCTGCGCACGCCGCTGACCACCATCCTGGGCTGGAGCGAACTGCTGCTGCAGCGCGTGGACAACACCAGTCCGCTGTACAAGGGCCTGAACGTGATCGCCAACAGCGCCGGTGCGCAGAAGCGGCTGATCTCGGACATGCTCGACCTGAGCAGCATGCTGCTGGGCAAGGTGCAGCTGGAGGTAGAGATACTGGACCTGCGCGACCTGCTGAGCGAAGCCATCGGCGCGCAGGAGCTGGTCGCCGAAGGCAAGGCGCTGGATGTGAGCCTGCTGCTGCCGGAACAGCCGTGCCTGGTGCTGGGCGATGCCACCCGCCTGCAGCAGGTGTTGTGGAACCTGCTGTCCAATGCGATCAAGTTCACCCCGGCCGAAGGCCGCGTCGACCTGCAGCTGCAGGCCGATGGCAATCACTGGGTGATCACCGTGCGCGACACCGGCGACGGCATCGCGCCCGAATTCCTCAACCATCTGTTCAGCCGCTTCCGGCAGGCTGATGGCACCACCACGCGCCGTCATGGCGGTCTCGGCCTGGGCCTGGCGATCGTGCAGCAGCTGGTCGAACTGCATGGCGGCACGGTCACTGCCGCCAGCGAAGGGCATGGCCACGGCGCCACCTTCACCGTGCGCCTGCCCCAGCACCTGCCGGATGCAGAGCGCCGACCGCTGCGCGAAGTGATCAGTGGGCCGATCCTGGAGCCGGTGGTCGTCGAACCCTATCCGCTGCGCGGCATGCACGTGCTGGCGGTGGAGGATCAGCCGGAAGTGCTGGAATACCTGCGCCGCATGCTGGAAGAGCAGGGCGCCACCGTATCGGCGGCCAGCTCGGCCGGCGAAGCGCTGGCACTGCTGGCCGACACCGGCCACCTGCAGTACCACGTGCTGCTGACCGACATCGGCATGCCGGGCATGGATGGCTATGGGCTGGTGCGCACCTTGCGCGAGGACATGGGCGTGGACGCGGCGACCTTGCCTGCGGTGGCGGTGACTGCACTGGCGCGTGCCGACGACCGCCGCCGCGCGCTGGCCTCGGGCTTCCAGGAGCACGTCGCCAAGCCGTACTCGGTGGCGCAGCTGGTGGCTGCCGTGCGCAAGGTGCAGGTGGCGCGCGCGGACAGCGCGCTGCACTGAGCATTCACGGCCGATCGGCGACCCTGCAGTCAGGAGGTCGCCGATGTCCCGCATAGCTCCACGTATCCACACCGATCCGGCGCAGATCGCGCGCCTGGAAGCCCTGCTGCCGCAGCTGGATGGCGAAACGCAGGTGGAACTGATTCTGCACGATGGCCGCCGCCTGCTCGGCACGGTGGCCGTGAGGCCAACCGTGCAGCAATACCGCAACGCCGCGGGTGATGAAGGCAGCAACGGCCAGTTGCGCCTGGATGACTACGACACGCCGGTGCAGCAGCACCATGTGTGGCTGGATGAGATCGCCAGTATCAACCGCCTGCCACCCAAGGCGCCTTGATCCGATGTGGAGCCGAGCCCACGCTCGGCTCTGCCGCCGCCCGAGCGTGGGCTCGGGCGCTACAGATGTGTCAGTGCTCGAACAGGGTCGGCGTCGCCTCGAACCGGCGTGCGTACGCCCGCTCCTCTGCAACCCTCGCCACCTCGTCATCGGCCAGGTCCGGTGCCCCATAGACGGCGTAGGCAACGCTGCCGTCGGCGCCATGACCGACCTGGTGGAGCCGGTAGCGTGAGTGGCCGCCGCCGGTGTCCTCGGGGTAATGCACGGGCGGATGGCTGCCTTCCAGGTCCATTTCACTGTTGTCGACCACGCCACCGACGAACAAGGCTCGCATGCAGGTTCTCCTGGGTTTCCGGGGGAGCCTCTACCCTGAACGTTTCAATGTTGCTGGCAGATCAAAGCCCCGTTCGGGTTTCGCAAAGCGGCTGCCGGGGCCGGCCCGGTCAAGCCGGTACAATGGACGGCCCTCACGCTTGAAGTACCCGCGCCGATGGCCTCCAGCGACGACGCCCCCCTGCAGACCCTGTTCCTGCCGTTTTCACAAGGTGCCCTGCGCTGGCCGGAAGGTCCGGTGGCCTTCCTGCGGGCCCGCGACGGCTGGCCGCTGCGCGAAGCGGCCGGCAACCGCGAGGTGCACTGTGAACAGAGCTTCGCCCCGTTCGCGCAGCCACTGCAGCAGGCCGCCGGCTGGACCGTCAGCGGCCAGCTGGATGATGTGGCCGGCAAGGGCCGCTACCCGTTGGTGCTGGTGCTGCCGCCGCGCCAGCGCGAAGAGGCTCGTGCGTTGTTTGCACGCGCGCTGGCGCTGGTCGCCGACGGTGGCCGCATCGTCGCCTGCCAGTCCAACAACGAAGGCGCGCGCTCCGGCGAAGGCGACCTCAAGCAGTTGGCCGGCCTCGGCGGCAGCCTGACCAAGAACCATTGCCGCGTGTACTGGACCGCCCCACTGCAGGGCCAGCACGACGCTGACCTGGCCAAGCGCTGGTCGGTACTGGACGCGGTGCGCCCGATCGTCGGCGGCCGTTTCCTCAGTCGTCCGGGCGTGTTCGCCTGGGATCGCATCGACCCGGCCTCGGCACTGTTGGCCGAGCACCTGCCGGCCGAGCTGGCCGGGCGTGCTGCCGACCTGGGCGCTGGCTACGGTTACCTGTCACGCGAACTGCTGGAGCGTTGCCCGAAGATCACCGCGCTGGACCTGTACGAAGCCGAGCAGCGCGCACTGGCGCTGGCCGAGCTGAACCTGGCGCCGCCGCCGCGCCCGCTGCCGCTGCGCTTCCTGTGGCGCGACGTCACCGCCGGCATCGAGCCGGGCTACGACGTCATCATCAGCAACCCGCCGTTCCACACCCCATCGCGTGCCGACCGCCCGGACATCGGCCAGCGCTTCATTGCCGTGGCTGCGCAGGCGCTGCGCCCGGGCGGGCGCCTGTACGTGGTGGCCAATCGCCACCTGCCGTACGAGCACACCCTCAACGACAGCTTCGGCGCGGTGCGCGTGGTCGCCGAGCGCGACGGCTTCAAGCTGGTTGAAGCGGTGAAGGGGAAAGGCAAGTGAAACTGGTCAAGCACATTGCCAATCTGGGCTATGGCAGCCGCAAGCAGGTGCAGTGGATGTTCCGCGAAGGCCGCATCACCGACGCCGACGGCGAGGTACTGTACGCCGACGACCAGGTGCCGCACGAGGTGATCCGGGTTGATGGCGAGCCGCTGGACCCGCCGGTGGGCCTGTCGATCGCGCTGCACAAGCCGGCTGGCTACACCTGTTCGACCAAGGATACCGGCCGCCTGATCTACGACCTGTTGCCGCCGCGCTTCCGCGACCGCAATCCGGTGCTGTCCACGGTGGGCCGCCTCGACCGCGAGACCAGCGGCCTGCTGCTGCTGACCGACGATGGCAGCCTGCTGCACCGGATCATCTCGCCGAAGTCGAAGCTGCCGAAAGTCTATGAGGTCGAATTGAGCGAGGACCTGCGCGGCGACGAGGTGGCGCTGTTCGCCAGCGGCACGCTGATGCTGGAGTCCGAGAAGACGCCCCTGCTGCCGGCTGAACTGGAAGTGCTGGATGCGCGTCGCGCGCGCCTGGTGCTGCACGAAGGCCGCTACCATCAGGTACGCCGCATGTTCGCCGCCACCGGCAACCACGTGCAGGCCCTGCACCGCAGTCGTGTTGGCGGGCTGGACCTGCAGGGACTGGACGAGGGGCAATGGCGGCAGCTCACTTCCACCGACCTGGATACGCTGTTCGCTCCATGACCACCATTGCTGCGCTGCCGTTCCTCCCCGACGCCGTCATCTTCGACATGGACGGCCTGATGATCGACAGCGAGCGCGTCTCGCTGGCCTGCTGGAGCGAGGCCGCCGACGAATTCGCACTGGGCCTGGACGAGGCAGTGTTCCTGCGCATGGTCGGCCTCGGCGACCGGGATTCGCACGCGCTGCTGCGTGCGCAGGGTATCGAGGACAGCGTGATCGAGGCGGTCGCTGCACGCTGCCACGAACTGTACGAAGGACGCACACAGACCGGCCTGCCGTTGCGTCCGGGCATCCTGGAACTGCTGGAGCTGCTGAAGGCGCACGCGGTACCGCGCGCGGTGGCCACCACCACGCGGCAGCCGCGTGCCAACCGCAAGCTGGCGGCGGCCGGACTGCTGCCGTATTTCGACGCGGTGATCACCAGTGGCGACGTGGCGCGGCCGAAACCGGCGCCGGACATCTACCTGCTGGCCGCGCAGCGACTGGGCCAGGTGCCTGGGCGCTGCCTGGCGCTGGAAGACTCACCCGCTGGCACGCGCGCGGCATTGGCCGCTGGCATGACCGTGATCCAGGTACCGGACCTGGTGCATCCTGACGAAGAGCTGCGCGCACTGGGCCACCGCATCGTGGGCTCGCTGGTGGACGCGCACGCATTGCTGCTGCCGCTGCTGCCGAAGTAGCGGTGGGTGCCGACCGCCCCTGACGGTGGGTGCCGACCGTTGGTCGGCACACCTGCCCCCATCACACCCGCCCGAACACCAGCGCGGCGTTGGTGCCACCGAAGCCGAAGCTGTTGGACATCACCGTGTCCAGCGTCTGCGCGCGGCTTTCGCGCAGGATCGGGAAGCTCTCCACCTTCGGGTCCAGTTCGCCGATGTTGGCCGAACCGGCAACGAAGCCATCGCGCATCATCAGCAGGCAGTAGATCGCCTCGTGCACACTGGCCGCACCCAGCGAATGGCCGGACAGCGCCTTGGTCGAGGACAGCGGCGGCACCGCATCGCCGAACACTTCGCGGATCGCGTTGAGCTCGGTGACGTCGCCCAGCGGCGTGGAGGTGCCGTGGGTGTTGAGGTAATCCAGCGGGCGATCGACGCCCTGCAGTGCCATCTTCATGCAGCGCACCGCGCCTTCACCGGACGGGGCGACCATGTCGGCGCCGTCGGAGGTCACGCCATAGCCGATCAGTTCGGCATGGATGCGCGCGCCGCGCGCAACGGCGTGGTCGTAGTCCTCCAGCACCAGCATGCCACCACCGCCGGCGATGACGAAGCCGTCGCGGTCCTTGTCGTACGGGCGCGAGGCGCTGGCCGGGGTCTCGTTGAAGCTGGTCGACAGCGCGCCCATCGCATCGAACATCACGCTCATCGACCAGTGCAGGTCTTCGCCGCCACCGGCGAACATGATGTCCTGCGCGCCATGGCGGATCATGTCCGCGGCGGCGCCGATGCAGTGCGCCGAGGTCGCGCAGGCGGCCGACAACGAATAGCTGACGCCCTTGATCTGGTAGGCGGTGGCCAGGCAGGCCGAGACCGTCGAGCACATCGTGCGCGGCACCATGTACGGGCCGACCTTGCGCACACCACGTTCGCGCAGCAGGTCGACCGCGCCGATCTGCCATTCGCTGGAGCCGCCACCGGAACCGGCGATCAGGCCGGTGCGCAGGCTGCTGACCTGCTCGGCGCTGAGCCCGGCATCGGCGATGGCATCGCGCATGGCCAGGTAGGCGAAGGCCGCCGCGTCGCTCATGAAGCGCTTCTGCTTGCGGTCGATCAGCGCCTCCAGATCGAGGTCGACACGACCGCCGACCTGGCTGCGCAGGCCCGCTTCAGCGTGGTCGGCCAGGGCGGTGATGCCCGAGCGCCCTTCGCGCAGCGCGGCCGAAACGGTATCCAGATCATTGCCGAGGCAGGAGGTGATGCCCATGCCGGTGATGACGACGCGACGCATCAGAAGCTCCCGGTTTCGGTGAACAGGCCGACGCGCAGGTCGCGGGCGCTGTAGATTTCGCGATCATCCACGTACATGCGGGCATCGGACTGGGCCATCACCAGCTTGCGGTTGATGACCCGGCTGATGTCGATCTCGTACCGTACGAGCTTGGCGTCCGGCAGTACCTGGCCGGTGAACTTCACCTCGCCACAGCCCAGCGCGCGGCCCTTGCCGGGGGCGCCCAGCCAGGTCAGGAAGAAGCCGGTCAGCTGCCACATGGCATCCAGGCCCAGGCAGCCTGGCATCACCGGGTCGCCGATGAAGTGGCAGCCGAAGAACCACAGGTCCGGGCGGATATCCAGCTCGGCGCGTACCATGCCCTTGCCGTGCGGTCCGCCGTCCTCGTGGATGTCGGTGATGCGGTCGAACATCAGCATCGGATCGTTGGGCAAACGGCCGGCGGCGGTGCCGAACAGTTCACCGCGTGCGCTGGCCAGCAGCTGTTCGCGGTTGAACGCGTGGAGACGGGTCATGAAGCACAATCCTGGAAGCGGGAAACAGGGAAACAAGCGTTCGAGGATGCCCGTGGAAACTGCGCCGATCAAACATTTCAACCGTACGCAACCGTAGTGTTTTCAATGGAATACGCGCATCCTGTTGATGTGCAACGACCATACTTCGGCGTGTGGCCCGTTCGGCACGCCCCCGCCCTTTCCGCCTGACATGACCCGACTGCGCAAGATCATCCACGTCGACATGGACGCGTTCTACGCGTCGGTGGAGCAGCGCGACGATCCGTCACTGCGGGGCAAGCCGGTGGTTGTGGCATGGCGCGGCGCGCGCTCGGTGGTGTGTGCGGCGTCCTACGAGGCACGCGTGTTCGGCGTGCGTTCGGCGATGCCGGCGCTGCGCGCCGAACGCCTGTGTCCGGACGCGATCTTCGTGCCGCCTGACTTTGCACGTTACAAGGCGGTGTCACGCCAGGTGCGCGAGATCTTCCTGCGCCACACCGACCTGGTCGAGCCGTTGTCGCTGGACGAGGCCTACCTGGACGTGACCGAGCCGAAGAGCGGCATCGAACTGGCCACCGACATCGCCCGCACCATCCGTGCGCAGATCCGTGAGGAGACGAACCTGACCGCTTCAGCCGGGATCGCGCCGAACAAGTTCCTGGCCAAGATCGCTTCGGACTGGCGCAAGCCCGATGGCCAGTTCGTGATTCCACCGCAGCGGGTGGACGCGTTCCTGCTGCCGCTGCCGGTGAACCGGGTGCCCGGCGTCGGCAAGGTGATGGAAGGCAAACTTGCCGCGCGTGGCATTGTCACCTGCGGCGATCTGCGGCAATGGGCATTGACCGATCTGGAAGAGGCGTTCGGCAGTTTCGGCCGCAGCCTGTACAACCGCGCACGCGGCGTCGACGAGCGGCCGGTGGAACCGGACCAGCAGGTACAGTCGATCTCCTCGGAGGACACCTTTGCCGAGGACCTGCTGCTGGAAGACCTGGGCGAGGCGATCGTGCAACTGGCGGAGAAGACCTGGAAGGCCACGCGCAAGACCGAGCGCGTCGGCCACACCGTGGTGCTGAAGCTGAAGACCGCGCAGTTCCGCATCCTCACCCGCAGCTTCACCCCGGAGCGCCCGCCGGAATCGATGGAAGAACTGCGCGACATCGCGCTGGCCCTGCGCGCCCGCGTCGACCTGCCGGCGGAGACCCGTTACCGCCTGGTCGGCGTCGGCCTGGGTGGCTTCCGCGAAAAGGAACCGGTGGTGCAGGGGGAATTGTTCGAGCACTGATCATTGCCATGCCGACCAACGGTCGGCACCCACCAACATCAGCAGGTTCCGTCAGCAGCAGGAAACTGTCGAAGGCGGGGTGGGGCCGGTTGCGGGGGCGTGAGCCGCATGGATGGGGCGACCGAGCTTACATGGACGTACTTGCAGCGTCCCCCGCAACCGGACCCACCTCGCCATCCCACGGATAGCCAGCTGTTGCTGTTGCTTCGGCTGTTGCCGTTGCATTGAGCAGGTGCAGGGCGCAGCCCTGCAAAAGAAAACTCCCTACCTCATGGCCACTGCATCTCGCCCTTGGCCACCTTCGCGCTCAGCTCCAGCGATGCGACGCCATCCAGCTTCGGGTAGCGCGACTGCATTGCCTGCACCAGCGCCGCACTGTCCTTCGCCTTTGCCGCTTCGATATCGAACGTGCGGATGTAGTCCGCAGTGAAGCGCAGTGCACTGGCATCCAGCGCCGCACCTGGCGCGTAATGCCCCGGCACCACCACCTTCGGCTTCAGCGCCTGCAGCTGCTGCAGGGTCTGCAGCCAGTCGGCATGTGACTTCGGCGTCTGCGTGTCGGCCATCCACACGTGCTCGCCCGCCACCACCGGAATGCCACCGACGATCGCGCGCAGCGACGGCACCCACAGCACGGTGCGGTCCGGGGTCGGTCCGTCCAGGCCGATCAGCGGCAGGCGCTGGCCTTCCAGTTGCAGGGCATCGCCCTCCAGCACCTGCGGCAGCACGATGCGCGCGGGCACGTCGGCAGCCATCTTCGGGCCCCAGTAGGCCAGCTTGCCGGCCTGTGTCTGCTGGATGTGGGCAACGGTCTGCGCGGTAGCGACGATGCGCGCCTGCGGGAACGCATCCTGCAGCGTGGCCAGGCCGAAGTAGTAGTCCGGATCGCCGTGGCTGATATAGATCGTGGTCAACTGCTTGCCGCTGGCGCGGATCAGCTCGACCAGTTTGCGCGCGTCGCTGGCACCGAACTGCGCATTGACCAGGATCGCGTCGTGGCGGCCTTCGATCAGCACCGAGGACACCGGGAACATTGCCTGCGGGCCGGGATGGAAGGTCTGCAGGTGCAGTTGGGATTTCGTCGCGGTGGTCGGCGCCGCGGTGGCCGGTGCGGCCAGCAGCGGCGCACTGGTGAAAGTGGCGGCCAGGGCGAGGGGAAGCAGCAGGGCAGCGGTACGCATGGGAATTCCTTGTCTAGAGCCGGGCCAATGCCCGGCTGCATGTTCGCGTAGAGCCGAGCGCGGGCTTGGCTCTACATGGGACGTGCGTGGATCAGTACGCGGCGGTGATGATCTGCTTGGGGTACTTGTGCGCTTCCAGCTCGGCGACGAACGCGGCGCCGTAGTCGGCATAACTGATGCGGCTGTGGCCGCTGGCGTCGGCCAGGAAGGCCCTGGGCTGCACGCGGTAATGGCCACGCTCTTCGCCCGGGCCGATTTCGGCGGCCGGCGAGAAGAAGGTCCAGTCCAGGTCGTCCACAGCCTGCAGTCGATTGAAGGCTTCTCGATGGGCCAGCGCGTATGGCTTGTAGGCCTCCGGGAAGGTGGGGGTATCGACCAGCTGCACGCCGGGTGCGACTTCCAGGCTGCCGGCACCGCCGACCACCACCAGGCGCGGTACACCGGCCTTGCGCGCGGCCGCGGCCAGCTGTGCGGCCACCTCGCCGACGCGGCCGATGTCATCGCCCGGGCGTGGGCCGTAGGCGCTGGCCAGCACGTCGTGGCCGGCGATGGCGGCGACCAGCGCGTCCTGGTCATCCAGCGAGGCGACCACCGGATGGGCGCCGGCCAGTTCGGCCGGAAGATCCTGCGCGCTGCGCACGATGACAGTGAGTTCGTGGCCGTTCGCCAGCGCGTGGCGGGCGATCTGGCGGCCGATGTTGCCGGTGGAACCGACGAGGGCGATCTTCATGGCAGGACTCCGTGGGGCGGTGTGGGGGGGGACGCGGCCACTGTAGGCCGCTGCAGTCGCTCGAAAAACAGCGTATAACGCGCTTGTTTGTTGCATGGATCGAGCATATGGACCGATTGACCGCCATGACCGTGTTCGTCGAGGTGGCCGAGCGCGGCAGCCTGACCGCAGCGGCAGAGGTGCTGGACATGTCACGGGCGATGGTCAGCCGTTACCTGGCCGAGGTCGAGGGTTGGCTGGGCGCGCGCCTGCTGCACCGGACCACACGGCGGGTCAGCCTGACCGGCCCCGGCGAAGCGGCGCTGGCGCGCTTCCGGCAGATGCTGGCGATAAGTGAGGAACTGCAGGGCGAGCTGGCCAGCGATGATCCCGAACCGCACGGCACGCTGCGGGTGACCGCCAGCGTGTCGTTCGGGCAGAGCCACTTGGCACGAGCGGTGGCCGGTTTCGTCGCGCGCCATCCTGCCGCGCGCATCGAACTGCTGCTGGTCGACCGCACCGTGAACCTGGTGGAAGAACGGGTGGACCTGGCCGTGCGCATCGCGCGCCAGATCGATCCCAGCCTGATCGCACGGCGGCTGGCGACCTGCCGCTCGGTGCTGTGCGCGACGCCGTCCTACCTGGAGGCGCGCGGTACGCCAACCGCTCCCGAACACCTGGCCGCGCACAACTGCCTGACCCACCACTACGTCGGCAAGAGCCTGTGGCAGCTGCACCGCGATGGCCGTTCGCTGTCGGTGGCTGTGGGCGGCAACATCAGTGCCAACGAGGCATCGCTGCTGCTGGAGGCGGTGCGGGCCGGTGCCGGTATCGCCATGCTGCCGACCTACCAGGTGGCGCCGATGCTGCGCAGTGGCGAACTGGTCGAACTGCTGCCCGAATTCAGTCTGGACGAGCTCGGCATTCATGCCGTGTACGCATCACGGCGACAGCAGCCCGCTATCATGCGGCGATTCCTGGACTTCCTGGGCGAGTGCTTCGCCGGCCCGGCCTTCCAGGATCTGGATTGGCGCCCGCCGGGCAAGGAGGACACATGAACCATGGACAGGCCTTGATCGACCACAACCGTGCTGCGTGGGACCGCCAGGCCAGTGAAGCGCGCGAATGGTCGCGCCCGGTGGAAAGCTCAACGATTGCTGCCGCGCGCGCAGGCCGCTGGCAGGTGCACCTGACGCCGCGCGCGTTGCCGCTGGACTGGATGGGCGACGTGCGCGGCCGTCGCATCCTGTGCCTGGCCTCGGGTGGTGGCCAACAGGCACCGGTGCTTGCTGCCGCTGGCGCCGATGTCACCGTGTTCGACCTCTCCGACGGGCAGCTTGAACAGGACCGCGCGGTCGCCGCGCGCGATGGCCTGCAGCTGCGCACCGTGCAGGGTGACATGCGCGACCTGCACGTGTTTGCCAATGACAGTTTCGATGTGGTGTTCCACCCGATCTCGAACCTCTACGTCCCTGACGTGCGCCCGGTATGGACTGAATGCCGCCGTGTGCTGGCGCGCGATGGCATGCTGATGGCCAGTTTCTACAATCCGGTGCTGTTCGTGGGTGCGCGCGATCCGCAGCTGGATGCACAGGGCCTGATCCGTCCGCAGTACGCCATTCCCTATTCGGACCTGGAAGACCTGCCGCAAGCCGAACGCGAGGCGAAGCTGGCCCGTGGCGACGCATTGACCTTTGGCCACAGCCTGACCGAGCTGATTGGTGGCCAGCTGGATGCCGGCTTCGTCATCGATCGCTTCATGGAAGACTGGCAGCCGCGGCCGCGCTTCCTGATCGACCGTTATCTTCCCACCTTCCTGGCCACCCGGGCGCGCCGGATCGGTTGAGGCGGATCGGCGCGGAAACCAGCGGCGTACAATGGGGGCCCACGTCGTGCAGGTACCGTTCCTTGTCGTATCCCTATCCACTGGTCGTGTTCGACCTTGATGGCACGCTGGTCGACAGCGCAGCTGATATCGCCGAAGCGCTGAACCGCACGCTGGAGGACATCGGCATGGCACGCGTGCCGGAAGCCACCGTGCTCGGCTGGATCGGCGACGGTGTGCGCCGCCTGGTCGAACAGGCCGTGCATGCGGCAGGCCGCGAGGTCGACCTGGCCGAAGTGATGCCGGTGTTCATGGTGCACTACCGTGAATGCCTGCTGCGCAGCCCGCGCCTGTTCGATGGCGTGGCCGACGCACTGGCGCAGCTGCGCGCGCGCGACGTGCCACTGGCGATCTGCACCAACAAGCCCGAAGCACTGGTGCCGCCGCTGCTGCAGCACCTGGGCATTGGTGATGCGTTCGCGCTGATACTGGGCGGTGATTCGCTGCCGCAGCGCAAGCCCAGTGGCGAACCGCTGCGGCACATCGCCGCGCATTTCGCGCTGCCGGTGGAGGCGTGCCTGATGGTGGGAGATTCGTTGACCGACTACCGCGCCGCCGAAGATGCGGGCATGCCGATCGCGCTGGTGCGCTACGGCTATCCGCGCGGCCTGGACCTGGGCAGCGCGCACGCGGTGGCAGTGATCGACGACCTGCGTGAGTTGCCGGGGTTGGCCGCGGGCGTTCGGGCGTAGAGCCGAGCCCACGCTCGGCTGCTTTTCATTGCGTGAGCCGAGCATGGGCTCGGCTCTACAGTAGATCGACGCCATGCGCCGATGGCATCAGGAGGCGCCGGGCGATGCCCGGCGCGCGCCTTCATTTCGGCTGGTAACGCACGCTCAGCTGGTACTCGCGGCCGGGCTGGTTGAACCACGCCACGGTCTCGTAGCGGCGATCGAACACATTGGCGGCACGCGCCAGCAGCGTCCACGACGGCGTCAGCGCGTACTCGGCGCGCAGGTCCAGCGTACCGTAACCGCCGACCTTTATCGTGTTGGCCGCATTGTCATAACGCTTGCCTGAACCCTGAACCGTCAGACCGGCGCGGAAGTCGCCGAAGCGGCGGTCGATGTCCAGGCGTGCGGTCTGCTGCGCGCGGCGCGGCAGCCAGTTGTCGAACTGGGTGCTGCCATGGGTACGGTTGCGCGGGTCGGTGTAGCTGAGCTGTGCGTTGATGTCGAAGCCGGCCAGCAGCACGCCACCGGTCAGTTCGGCGCCGCGGATGCGGGCCTTCTCCACTTGCTGCATCCTGAAGGTCGCCGCATCGTAGGTAATCAGATCATCGATGCGGGTTTCATATACGTCCAGGCCCCAGTGCCAGCCCTGTCCCTGCTGCGAAACGCCCAGGTTGGCGCTCTTGGACTTCTCCGGGTTCAACGTCGGCACGCCGCTCCACGGGTCGTACAGATCGCTGAAGGTCGGCGCCTTGAACGCGGTGCCATAGCTGGCGTTGAGGCGCAGGCCGTGGCCCAGTTCCATCGCCCAGCCGGCGCTGCCGGTGGCGTGGTTGCCGAACTGCTGGTTGTCGTCGTTGCGTGCGCTGACCTGCAGCTGGTGGCGGCCGAAGCGGCCCTGGTACTGCACGAACACGCCGGTGTTGCGACGGCTGTCGACGAGGTACCCGGCGCTGCTGCCATCCAGGTTGTCTTCGCTCCAGTCCACGCCGGTGCTCAGCAGCTGGCCTTCGGCCATGCCGAAGTCGCCCTGCAGCGAGGCGCTGTCACGATGGGTCTGGGCGCTGCCACGGGCATCGAAGTCGCCGAAGTTGTCCGACTCGTTGTCACTGCGGCCGACATTGGCGGTGAACGCCAGGCGTTCGGACGGGGTGTAGCGCAGCTTGCCGGACAGCACCTGCTGGCGGGTTTCCGAATAGTTGTAGTAGCCGTCGTAATGGTTCTTTCCGTCGGCACGCAATGCACTGCCTTCCACATTCCATTGGTCGTTGAAGGTGTAGCCACCGCGCAGGCTCTTGGACAGGTTGCGGTAGCCGTCGCGGTCATGCTCGTCGGCAAAGCAGCCCGCGGTGAACACCGAGGAGGAGCCGCGGCAGGCATCGATGCCATCGGAATGCTGGTAGGCGATGTCAGCGCCGAACCAGCCGCGTTCGGTGCCGCCGCCAATGCCGCCACTGGCCTCGCGCAGTCCATTGCTGCCGCCACCGAGCTGGAAATGCGGGGCGAAGTCACCCTGGCTGCGGCGGGTGAAGATCTGGATCACGCCACCGATGGCGTCCGCGCCGTACAGGCTGGACTGCGGGCCACGCACGATCTCCACGCGCTCGATCTGTGCCAGCGGCAGGTCCTGGTACATCGCCAGGCCGAGGTCGGCGCTGTTGATGCGCACGCCATCGACCAGCACCACGGTGTGGCCGGAGTTGGTGCCGCGCAGGAACAGCGAGCTCTGCTTGCCCAAGCCGCCGGCATTGGTCAGGTTGATGCCGGCGCGGCCGCGCAGCAGTTCCTGCAGCGAGGTGGCCTGGCTGGATTCGATCTGCGCGCGGTCGATCACCTGGGCCGGCGCGATGCTGTCCTGCAGGGCGATCGGGGTGCGGGTCGCAGTGACCAGGATCTGGTCGAGCGCGGTGGTGTCATTGGCGGCCTGGGCCAGCGCGGGCAGGGCGGCCAGCACGGCCAGGGACAACATTCGGGACTGCAGCTTCATGGGGGACTCCAGGTGCCACGCACGCCCGCGTGGCGAAGGGGAGGAGCCGCGAAGGCAGGCACGCGCCGATGCCGCAGCGCACGCCACGGTCATCCAGCGCCATGCCCACCGCATCGCGACCTGAGGCTTCCGGGCCGGTCTCCGGGCTTGCCGCCGGGCGGCGCGAGGCCGCCGTCCAGGCGCCTTCCCATGCCTGAGGCACAGTGGCAGTGTTGCCCGGAACTGACGTGCTTACCGTTGCGGGGGCAGCGCCGGCCTGGCGTGGAATCACGCGTCACCGGCTTCCCGTTTCAACCTGCCGGCCGTGGCCGCAGGTCACCTGGAAGTGCGCGCAGTCTACGGCATCGCAGGCAGTCCCGTTGCGTCGCGCCTGCTCGACTGCCTCTGCTGTGCCCTTAGAATGGTCCCTCGATCCCGTGGTGCCGTTGCCGATGTCCGCCCGTTTTCCGCTGTCCCCGCGTTGCCTGTACGGAACGCACGCATGATCCTCGACCTGGTCCGCCATGCCGGCAACGGTCGCGATGAGTTCCTCGATGGCCGCAGCGACCCACCGCAGCTGGCCCGCCTGCCGCAGGAACTGGTCGACGCCTACGCCGCGCAGCCCTGGGAGCGGGTGATCAGTTCGCCGCGGCTGCGCGCGCTGCACACGGCAATGGCGCTGGCCACGCCGCGCGGGCTGGACGTGGAAGCGGACGAGGAATGGGAGGAACTGGATTTCGGCGATTGGGACGGGCAGTCGCTGTTCGACCTGCCGGAGGATGCACTGGCTGCCTTCCATGCTGACCCGCATGCGTTCCCGCCGCCGAACGGCGAAAGCTGGGGCCACTTCGAGCGGCGCATCGCGCGCGCGCTGGATCGCCTGCTCGATGATGACGATCCGGTGCCGACGCTGGTGGTCAGCCATGGCGGCCCGCTGCGCATGGTGCTGTCGAAGGTCTGCGGCCTGCCGATGTCGCTGTGCTGGGCGCTGCGCATCGACCATGGCACGCGCCTGCGTGTGTGGCTGGAGCGCGGTGAGGCCGGGCTGGTGGGCGAATTGCTGGAGCTGCAGCAGCCCTGACCCATCGGTAGTGCCGGCCGCTGGCCGGCAGCCTCGGAAACGCTGCGAAGATCATGCAGTTGCCGGCCAGCGGCCGGCACTACCATGCCGTCAATCCTCGTCCGCATCCTCGGCAACGCTGTCTTCCGCGTCATCGTCGGCATCGAAGCGCTGCTCATGCACCGGGCCCGACGCCGGGCCGGCCGCCTTCAGCGGATGCGCGGCGATGCGCGCTTCATAGTCCTGTACCAGCGCATCGCGCTGCGGCTCGCTCAGTTCCTGCCAGTGGCAGTCCAGCAACGCACCTTCCAGCGAGTACAGCAGGTTCAGGCTGGGCTTGAAGCCGGCACGCTTGACCTTGACGAAGGCACCGACCGCTCCGATCGCGACCAGGTCGTCGCGGCTGCGCAGGCCGACCTGGCGCAGCCAGGCCGCGCTCTTGGGGCCGATGTTGCGCAGCTTGGGTGCGTTCATCCCAGCGCCTCGACGAACACGCGGGCGATGGCTTCCAGGCCGGCCTGGTCGTCGGCATCGAAGCGGCCCACCTTCGGGCTGTCGATGTCGAACACGCCGATCAGTTCATCGCCGCGCAGCAGCGGCACCACCAGCTCCGAACGCGAGGCCGAATCACAGGCGATGTGGCCGGGGAAGGCGTCGACATCCTCCACGCGCTGGGTGACCCGCTGGCTGGCGGCGGCACCGCACACGCCCTTGTCCAGCGGGATGCGCACGCAGGCCGGCAGGCCCTGGAACGGGCCGACCACCAGTTCCTTGCCATCGTACAGGTAGAAACCCACCCAGTTCAGGTCGGGCAGGGCGTGGTAGACCAGTGCGGAGAGGTTGGCCGCGTTGGCGATGCGGTCGGACTCGGCGTAGACCAGGCCACGGGCCTGTTCCAGCAGCTGGGCGTATTGTTCCGGCTTGCTGCCGGTGAGCGAGGCATTGGCGAACATGCCCGCAGTCTAGCAAGCGCGACGGGCCGGCGATAATGCACGCTCTGTTGCCCTGTTGGAGCCAATCGATGCCGTTGCCTGCCACGCTGCCGCCCGCCCTGTTCGTTACCGGCACCGACACCGAAATCGGCAAGACCGCGGCCAGCACTGCGCTGCTGCATGCGCTGCGCCGGCGCGGCCTGCGTGCAGTCGGCATGAAGCCGGTGGCCAGTGGCAGCGAAGACCTGGGGCAGGGCCTGCGCAACGAGGACGCGCTGGCACTGCAGGCGGCCAGCTGGCCGGTGCCGGACTATGCCGACCTGAACCCGTATGCGCTGCGGCAGCCGCTGGCACCGGAGCTGGCGGCGGCCGAGGACGGCGTGCAGGTGGAACTGGCGCCGATCGTGGCCGCGTTCGCGCGACTGCGCGCGCAGGCCGATATCGTGGTGGTGGAGGGGGTTGGCGGTTGGCTGGCGCCGGTCTCGGCCACGCTGGACCAGCTCGACCTGGTGCGTGCGCTGCAGCTGCCGGTGCTGCTGGTGGTGGGCATGCGGCTTGGCTGCGTCAACCATGCGCGGTTGACTGCGCAATCACTGCAGGCCAGCGGCGTGGACCGCCTGGGCTGGATCGGCAACCACATTGATCCTGCGATGCAGCGCCAGGACGAGAACATCGCCACGCTGCAGCAGCGCCTGCCGATGCCGTGCTGGGGACGGCTGCCGCATCTGCCGGGGGCGGATGGTGAAGCGTTGAGCGCGCATCTGTTCGACGACCTGG